>NZ_JBHVPD010000057.1:21792-68001 GCF_042887525.1 Kitasatospora sp. NPDC057936 | reverse complement strand
CGGTCCCACTCGTCCTTGCTCAGATCTCCCCGCCCCATGACCAGTACAACGAGCCGATCATGCGACGGTCACAAGATCCGCCGTACAGAACCTAGGCGCCCAGCATGATCCGGGCGACCAGCTCCCGCCGGCTGGCCACCCCGGCCTTGGCGAACACCGACTTGAGGTGGTCCTGCACGGTGTACGGCGCCATCGCGAGCGTCCGCGCCACCTCACGGGTGTCGCAGCCGCGCACGAGCAGCAGGGCCACCTCCTGCTCGCGCGCGGTCAGCCCGTACGCGGCCAGGTAGAGCGGCACGGTCTCGGCGGGCGTGGCGGGGGAGGCGACCACCGTCGCCTGGCCCGCCACACCCGCGCCGCGAAGTGCGGAGCCGTGCAGCACGTACCAGCGGCCGTCGCGGGTCTGCACCCGAACCGGCAGCTGGGACGCGGGCAGTCCGTGGGCCGCGCGGCGGGCGTGCTCGGCGGCCATCGCGACGGCGGTGGGCACGTCGAGCGCGGTGGGCGTCGGGTCGGCGAGCCGGGCGAGCAGGTCCTCGGCGGGGCCGGAGAGGGCGAGGAGCCGGTTGGCCCGGTCGAGGACGATCACGGCCGGCGCGCGGTCACCATCCTCACCCACCCGACCGGACGGCGGGACGTGCGAGGCGCGCAGGGCGTTGCCGAGGTGCCGCGCCGCGAGGTCCGCGAACCTGCGCTGCCGTGCCGGGTACGGGCCGCGGTCGGGCGCGCGCATGAACGCCGCGCAGCCCCACATGCCGCCCGCTGCGTCGAAGCAGGCGCGCAGTTCGTCCCCGAACCCGGCCGGGCGGATCTGCTCGCGGTAGCGGACGCTGCGCCCGGGCCGGCCCTGGCTGGCGTGGCTGATCGTCTCGGCCCGGCGGCCCGCCCGGCGGATCTTCGGAAACGTCGCCAAGTCGTCCGTCCACACCTCAAGTTGGACGGCGTGGTCGTACGCGGAGAGGCTCAGGTCCTCGCTCTGCACCGAGGTGACGAGCCCGGTGGCCGGGTCCGCGGTGTGCCAGCAGACGGCGTCGAACTCCAGCACCGGGCGCAGGATTTCGTCCGCCGCCCGGAAGATCCGGTCGGTCGGCAGGGCGGCCGCGGCGAGCTCCCGCAGCCCCTCGATGGCACCCGCCTCGGCGGCGGCCCGCGCGTTCCGTAACCCCATGACGCGGAACCTAACACCCGGTTCATGCCCTGACCACGCGCCGATCGGCGGGCCCCCACTCCTCCTCCCGACGGGCGTGGTTCCGGCCAGTCGGGGGCGCGCCGAGTCGGCGCTCCAGGTGGTGCTCGGTGCGTCGCCGGTCCGGTGACGAGGTCACGACGGGTCGGGCAGGTGCACGTCCAGGGACGGGCCTTCCAGCGTGAGGGCGGTGAGACCGGTGGCCGTGCCGGACGCATGGTCCTCGCCGGGCTCCCAGCGGACACCGTCGCCGGCCGACACGGGAATCCGGTGCCCGTCCGGACCGGAGATCCAGCCCTCGCCCGTGATCACCAGGAAGACCTGGCGAACCGGGGCGGGATGGGAGCCGATCGTTCCTCCCGGTCCGATGGTCAGATAGGTGAGATGGGCGGATCCCGGTCCTGCGGCGACCTGAGCTGCGGTCGCGCCCACGCTGTCGAAGCGGTCAATGGCCTTGTCCGCACGGTCGAACCGGAACAACTCCACGTGGGCTCTCCTTGCGAGATCCGAAAGGCACCGATCCTAGTGGGGACACCCCGAGGCGCCGAAACGGTCGTGGATCCGGGCGGGTGTCCCGTCCCGGCGAGGGGCGGCGGGGCATGGAGCGGGCACGAACGACGAATATCGATGACATCCTGTCAGGATGATCGATCATTCCGGGCGTCCACTACGCCGCCAGCTCGCCCAGCCGTTCTCCCACGCCGACGCCGCGGTCGACGTTCCGCTCGTCGAGCCGCAGGGACCCGTGGGCTCCCCGTTCTCCACGCCGGCCCCGGATCCGGCGGCATCCGAGACCGGGCCGGGCCGGACGGAGGTGCCGGCTGCACGGCGACCCCTCGGGCCCGGCGGTACCGCCGTGCGGTCGGCTCAAGTCTTTACCGGGATCGAGGACTGACGACGATGCGGACGTGAGGGAGCCGCAAGAGCAGGGCCGGGGCCGTCGATCCGGACGAACGCCTCCCGGACGGCGACCCGGCCGGCGGCGCGGAAGGAGCGTGCGCTCGAATCCACGTCGTGTATGACCGTACGGTGGATGACGACGGCCAGCGCCACCTCACCCGCGCCGCGTGCGGCCAGCTCTTCGCGGATGCCTTCGACGAACGCCTCGTGCCACGAGCGGAGTTCACCCTCCGGGATCGTTCCGACGAGCTCCGCCCCGTGCGCGACCTCCAGGACGATTCCGTTCTCCCAGGGCTCGAAGTCCACCGTCACGTCAGCGAAGTCGGACGGACACCCCGCCTGCCACACGTACCGGGCCCGCACGTCCCGCACCGGGTACGGCGGGAACACCTCATTCTCCACACGGCGACCGTAGCTCACTGCCGCGTCGGTAGCATCGTCCTTGATCATCGACGGTGCTCCGACGGTGATCCGACGATGCCGGGGGAGCGGGAGCAGCGGTGACCAGTCAGGACCACACGGGCATGCCGCCGTTGCGGCCGGGCGACCCGCGCGACGTCGCGGGCTACCCGCTGCTGCGCCGGATCGGCGAGGGCGGCATGGGGGCCGTGTACCTGTCCCGGACGCGTGGCGGCCAGCCGGTCGCGATCAAGGTGATCCGTGAGGAGTTCGCCCGCGACGGGGAGTTCCGCCGCCGGTTCGAGCAGGAGGTCCGCGCGGCCCGGACGGTGCAGGGCTACCACGTGGTGCCCGTCATCGACCACGACACCGGTGGCACCACGCCTTGGCTGGCCTGCCGCTACGTTCCCGGCCTCGCACTGGACCAGGCCCTCGGCGGGTTCGGGCCGCTGCCCCTGACGACCGTGTTCCAGGTGGTCGGCTGCGTCGCGGAGGCGCTGCGCGCGGTGCACGCGGCCGGGATCGTCCACCGGGACCTCAAGCCCAGCAACGTCCTGCTCGCCTCCGACGGCCCGTGGGTCATCGACTTCGGCATCGCCCGGGCCGAGGACGGCACCCGGCTGACCGCCAGCGGCTCGATGATCGGCACTCCCCACTTCATGTCCCCGGAGCAGGCGCTCGGAGAACCGGTGACCCAGGCCGGCGACGTCTTCGCCCTCGGCCTGATCGCCGCCGTCGCCGCCACCGAGCGGCACCCGTACGGGGAGGGCAGCGCGATCACCCTCGCCACGCGCATCGCCAACACCGAGTACCGGCCCCCGGACCTCTCGGGCTACCAGCCCGAGCTGCGCGCGCTGCTCGCCCGTTGCCTGCACGCCGACCCGGCGGCCAGGGCTACGCCCGAGGAGCTGGCGGACCTCTGCAACCGTGTCCTTCCCCGGCCTCTCCGGGCCTTCGAACACTGGCTGCCGGCACCCCTGGCGGGGGAGATCCGTCGCCGCGAGACGGCCGTCCGCCGGCTCCTGGACGGGGACGCGCCGGTCGAGGGGCCGCCGGCGGAGGAGAGCCCGGTCGAGCCTGCGGTGCCTGAGCCCGCCGCGCCCGCGCCAGCCCCGGCCGAGTACCTGCCCACGGCCCCCGCCACCGCCCCCGCCGTACTGCCCCGGCCGCAGCCGCCCGCGCCCACCCGCGTCCTGGATCCGGACTTCCTGGCGGCCGTCGCTCCCCGGACCCCCGCTCCGCCCGCGCCGCCCGCCTACGCCCCCCAGGTCCCCGTTCCCCCCGCTTCGCACACGCCCGCGAGGCCCAGGCGACGACGACGTCTGGTGGCCGTGTCGTTCCTGGTCGTCGGCCTCTATATCGCCTACCTCTCGTTCGCGGCGCTGGACGTCCCCGACGAGAAGTCCACCGCTCCCGTCAAGTACGGACCGGTCGATGTCACCATCGACTCCGCTCAGGCCGCCTCCATCGACCTCGACGCGGACCGGCCGGTGGTCGGTGCGGATCCCGCCGATCTGGCGGTGCGGTGGAACGCGGCCGGCGCGCCGAGCCTGGGGGTCGAGCGGGCGCGACCGGCCCTGGCGGCGGCCGCCCGCCCCTTCGACGACTATGGTCCGAGCTCCGGCGAATGCAAGGTCCAGATCAAACAGAACGGCGCCGCCGACAGCGGCCCCCTGGTCGTGGGCCGACGGTTCTGCTACCAGACCCGCAAGGGACGGACCGTCTTCCTCAGGGTCAAGGCCGTTCCCTCCGGTGTCGGGCCCCTCCAGCTCACCGTCACCGCCTGGGACGACAAACCGAAGTGACCCCGGCGGGCTCTCAAGCGGGGATCAGCGCGTCCCACTCGGCGCGGGTCGGCCCGTCGTGGGCCGGGGCGAAGTCGGGGCGGTCGGCCAGCCAGGCCGTGACGTGGCGGTCCACCTCGTCGCTGCCGTAGGCGGTGTCGGGGGTGTGGACGAGGTGGCGCACGTGAGCCCGGGCGCGCATGACGACGGGGTCCTCGAAGGCGCACGCGGCCACGGCGGCGGCCCGTACGTCCGTGGCCGGTGCGGCGTCGGCGAGGCGCTGGGCGTTGGTCTGGTCGGCCTTCACCTGGGCGTCGAACCACGGCCGGAGGGTCCGGGTGCTCCAGGCGTGGTAGCCGGCGGGGTCGGCGGCGACCTCGTCGGCGTGCGCGGCGAGGTACTGGCCGGCCAGGAGCCCGAGGGCGACGCCGTGGCCCAGGGTGGGGTTGGTGTGGACGAGGCTGTCCCCGGCGTTGACCAGGCCGGTGACGACGGGCCCGTCCGCGTCGACGAGTGAGGACCAGCGGTTGTCCAGGCCGGCCATCGCCAGGACGGCGGACTGCGGTTCGGGGGCCAGGTCGAGCCAGGCGGCGCAGGCCGGGAAGCGGCGGAGGACGGCCTCGAACACGGCGGGGTCGGTGAGCGCGCCCCGGGTCGGGTCGGCCGTGGAGAGCACCATGCTCAGCGCGAAGGTGTCGTTGTCGGACGGGAAGACGCCGGCCATCGCGAACGGCGCGACCGAGCCCGTCTTGACACGCCCGGGGTCGCGCGGGCCGTCGGGGCGCAGGCGGTACCAGCGGCACAGGTAGGCGATCCCGGCGCGGTGGCTCTCGACCACGGGCGGGCGGCAGCCGGCCGCGGTCAGCCAGCCGGGCACCGGCGAGCGGCGGCCGGCGGCGTCGACGACAAGGTCCGCCGGGTGGGTCCCGGCGTCCGTCTCCACGCCGGTGACCCGGGTGGGACGGTCCGCCGCGAAGGCGAGGCCGCGCACCCGGCAGCCGCGCCGCACATCGACGGCGGCTTCCCGCTGCACGGCGGCGGTCAGGGCGGCCTCCAGCACGATGCGACGGGTGCGCAGGGTGATCAGGTCCTCGTCGCCGTCCCGCTGCGGCGGGTGCGCGTCGAACCAGTCGAAGTCGTGGTACTCGTGGGCGCCGCGCGCCAGGAGGTCCGCGTAGACGTCCGGGGCCTCGGCCCGCAGCACGGTGCGCACCGGCGCGAGGAAGGAGTGGGGCTGGTCGGCTTGGGGCACCCGGGGCCTGGCCCAGTCGTAGAAGTCCCGGTCGAGGTCCTCACCGGCGGCCCGTTCGTCCTGTTCGAACAGCGTCACCACATGGCCCCGCCGGCCCAGCATGAGCGCTGTCCCCAGCCCGCTGATACCGCCACCGATCACTGCAACCCGCGCCACTGAGGCTCCCCTTCGCGTCGTGTTGCGGAGCGATCTTACTGTCCGATGATCGCCGCCCGTCAAACCGGCGCCGCCCCTGGCTGCGGCTCCGGGGTGCGACTGGAAGCAGCGACGCCGACCGCGTTCCGACGCCGCGGCCTGTGCGCCTGACACCGCAGGGCGAGGGCGGGAAGCGGCCGTCTCTCCTGCCCCCGCCCTGCGGTACCACAGCACCTCGTCCAGAGCATCCGCCCCGCGTATACGGCATTACGCCCGCGCGAGCGCCCCGCCGTCGATCACGTAGCCGGAGCCGGTGATGCGGGCGGCGTGGTCCGAGGTCAGGAAGGACACGAGGTCGGCGACATCCTCCGGCTCGCTGACGCCCTTCATCGGTGCGCCCTCCATCTCGACCATCATCTGGACGACATCGTCGCCGTCCTGCCCGGTGGCACCCCTGATACTGTCCGCGACCATGTCCATGGCCGGGGTCCTGACCAGTCCCGGAAGGACGCTGTTGACGCGGATCCCGTACCCGGCGACCTCGGCCGCCAGTCCCTTCGCGTAGTGGAGGAGCGCCGCCTTCGCCGCCCCGTAATGGAGCAGGGCGCCGACCGGCCGCTGGGCGGTCGTCGATGCCATCTCGATGATCACCCCGCTGCGCTGTTCGATCATCGACGGCAGGACGGCCCGGTCGAGCCGGACCGCAGCGAGGTAGTTCGTCTTGAGTGCCTCGATCCAGTCCTCGTCAGGGATCGTGGAGTACCCGCCCAGGTGCGGCATGCCGCCGCTGCTCGCCCCACCCGCGTTGTTGACCAGAATGTCCACACCGCCGAGTAGTTCGAGAGCCGTGTCGGCCAGCTGCTGAACGCCCTCCAGGCTGCTCGAATCGGCGATCACCAAGTGTGCCGAGTCCGGGAGCCCGGGTGCCTCCTTCCGTGCCGAAGTCACCACGGTCGCCCCCTCGGCGACGAGCCTCCGCACGATCGCCAAACCGATACCGCGGGTACCGCCTGTCACCAGCGCGCGCTTACCCCGTTTACTCGTTGACGCGTTTGTTTCGTAGGACATGACGCTTTCCTGTCTTCGACGGTGCTTCAGTGATGGCCCCGCGGGGTGGCACGGGGCCCGGTGGCCGGGTGATGATCAGCTCGTCGACTTCTGCGACTGCCGTTCCGCCGCAAGGTCCAGGATGTTCCGGTTCCCCTCCGTCCAGAGGATGGTCATCGCCAGCTCGTCGATCCTCCAGTTGCCGCCGGAGCGCACGAGATGGAAGCGGTAGGTTCCGCCGATGCGCCACAGCGGGGAGCCCATAGGGTTGTCCAGCCGGTGAGTCGCCTGGAAGGAGGCCGTGCACTCGGCCGTGGCGCCCTCGAACGACACCAGGTGACTGGTCATCAAGTGCTGGGAGGAGTCGTAGCCACCGAGCACCGCGACCCAGGAGTCGACGAGTTCCTTCGACGTCACCGTGGTCGGTGACCCGCCGAGCAGGCTGGTGTAGTCGAGGAGCACTTCGGGAGCGAACAGGGCGCGGGCCTCGTTCCATTCGCGCCGGTCGCTGTGCCACCCCGTGCGATCGCAGATCTCGATGACGGCGGTGCGGTCGTCCATGCGTTGTTCCTTACCGGGATCGGTCGGGGATGGGCGTGGAGGAGCGGTCACCAGGTGACGGGGAGGTCGTGCAGGCCCTCCAGCGTCATGCCGACCTTCATGGAGACCTCGTCCATCGGCACCGCGAGGCGCAACGTGGGGATCCGCTCGAAGAGGGTGGTGAACAGGATCTCCAGTTCGGCCCGCGCGAGGTTCTCTCCCAGGCAGCGGTGCGGTCCGTGACCGAAGGCCAGATGGCCCTGGGTGTCCCGGCGTATGTCGAACACGTCGGGATTCTCGAAGGCCCGGGTGTCGCGGTTGGCTGCGGCGGTGGACAGGATGACACCGTCCCCTTCCTTGATCGTCCGCCCGGCCACCTCCACATCGGCGGTCGCGACCCGCAGCGTCGTCAGGTCGGCGATGGACAGGAAGCGCATCAGCTCCTCCACCGCGCCGGGGACCAGCTCCGGGTCCTCGCGCAGCATCGCCAGCTGGTCAGGGTGCTGCAGCAGCGTCAGGGTGCCCAGGCCGATCATGCTCGTGGTCGTCTCCTGACCGCCGATCAGCAGGGCGACCATCAGCTTCGACACCTCGATCGACGTCAGCTCACCCGTGTTCAGCCGGTCCCTGATGAGCGTGCTCAACAGGTCGTCGCTCAGGTTCGCCCGCTTCGCGTCCACCACCTTCACCAGGTAGTCGAGCAGTTCCCGGCCGGCCGTGACGGCCTGCTCCAGGTCCGGCGCCTGCATGATCCCCTGGGCGTGCACCTCGAACAGCTCGTGCTCCTCGTAGGAGATGCCGAGCATCTTGCAGATCACCCGCGACGGCAGCGGCCTGCCCAGCACCGCGACCAGGTCGACCGGAGTCTCGTGCCGCAGCAGGTCGCCGATGAGCTCGTCGGCCACCTCCTGGATCATCGGACGCAGCCTCTCCACCTGCTTGGCGGTGAAACGCGGCAGCAGCATGCGCCGGCGGGCCTTGTGCCGCTCCCCGTCCAGACCGAACAGCTCCTGGGTGAACTCGGGGAAGTTCTTCTCCCGTTCGGCGAGGATCGGGAAGGCGGGGTTGTCGTGGTCGGAGGAGAACAGTTTCGCGTCGGCGAACATCTCCCGCGTCTCCTTGTGCTGGGTCACCAGCCACGCGACCCGGCCGTCGTAGAGTTCCACCTGGGAGAGCGGGCCCTGCTCGCTCAGCTCCGTGTACTCGGTCGGCGGGTGGTAGGGGCAGCCCCGCCTCATCGGGTACTCGTGCAGCTCCGTGCCGGTCGTCGTCGACTGCTCAGTCATGGTCAGAACCTCTCTCGTCGTGGTGGGGACGTGCTGCGGATGCGGAACGCCTGTCACAGGCCGGGAAGGGGGGTGGAGAGCCATCGGTGCACCGCCAGGGCGGCGGCTCCGGCGTCGTCCTCCACGATCGTGAAGTGGTCGCCGTGCACCTCCCGGACGGCCATCGGGAACGCCGGGTCCTGCTCCCAGACGTCCGCCGGGACCTCGGGGGAGCCGTCCACCGGAGGCAGCGGGACCGTGGCGCGGACCAGGAGATGGGGCGCACGGGTCGGTGCCGGGGAGAAGCCGGCGAACATGCCCAGATACGCGCCCATCGCGGTCCACCGCACGTGGTCGATCCTGCCGATCGACTCCTCCCGGTCGAACATTCCCCGGGTCAGCGCGGGCTGGATCAGCGGGAGCCGGCTGTCGGCGAAGTACGTGTCCAGCAGCACCACGCCCAACGGGCCGCGGTCCGTCTCCTCCAGACGGCCCGCCACCGCGTTGGCCAGCCAGCCGCCGGAGGAGTAGCCGACGAGGACGTACGGGTCACCGGCCGTGTGGCGCAGGACCGCCTGTGCCTGCGTCTCCACCATGGTGGCGAAGTCGGCGGGCAGCGCCTCACCCTCGACGAAGCCCGGCACCTGCATCGCGGACACCTCGCGGACGCCCGCGAGCGCCGCGGCGAAATGGGCGTACTGGAGCGGGCTCGACGAGGCCCCCACGGTGGGGAAACAGACCAGGGCGGGGCGCTCGGGGCCGCTCGACAACCGGACCGGTTCCCGCACGGCCCCGTCCTGCGACGCCGTGAACGTCGGCCGCAGCCGGGCGGCGGCCACCAGGAACGCGTTCCCGTCACCGATCCTGCCCTGTGCGCATGCCTGCCGGTACAGCACGTCGACGGTGTCCTGCGTCCGGTGTGCGACGGCGTCCTGCCCGGACCGGCTCGCGCCGAACAGTGCGTCGAGCCGCTCGGCGAGCCCGGCCGGTGTGGCGCTGTCGATCACGATCGTGGCGGGAAGACGGAGGCCGGTCGCCTCGCTCAGGGCGTTGCGCAGCTCCACGGCGGTCAGCGAGTCGAACCCCGCCTCCAGGAACGGCCGGGAGACGTCCAGGGCCCCGGGGTCGGTGTGGCCGAGCACGCTCGCGGCGCGCGTCCGCACCAGATCCAGGAACTCCTCCCGCCGCTCCTCCGCGCCGAGATCCGCGAGGTTCCTGCGGGCCGTAGCCGTAGCCGTAGCCGTAGTCGGCGCAGGCGGCGGCGCGGGCAGGAGCCCCCTGAGCAGCGTCGGCACCTCCTCGCGGCCCGCCGCACGCAGCGCGACGGTGTCCACGTGCATCAGGACGACCGATGCCTCGGCACCCGACCGGGCCACGTCGAACAGGTCCAGGCCCTCCTCGGAGGAGAGGGCGGCCACCCCCGAGCGTGCGAGCCGGGCGAGCGGGTTCCGGGCCGCCGTACCGGTCATGCCGCCGCTGCTCTCCTCCCACGGCCCCCAGGCCAGCGAGACGGCGGGCAGCCCCTGGGCGGACCGGTGCTGCGCCAGCGTGTCGAGGAAGACGTTCGCCGCCGCGTAGTTGCCCTGCCCCCCGGCGCCCAGGACACCGGACGCCGAGGAGAACAGGACGAACCCGGCGAGGTCGCTGTCCCGGGTCAGCTCGTGCAGGTGCCACGCGGAATCCAGCTTGGCCCGCAGCACTCTGTCCAGCTGCTCCGGGGCCAGCGAGGTGAGCACCCCGTCGTCGAGCACACCGGCCGCGTGCACCACCAGGCTCAGCGGATGCGTGGCGGGCACGCCCGCGAGGAGCTGCGCCAGTGCCTGCCGGTCGGACACGTCGCAGGTGGCCACGGTGGTCTCGGCGCCCAGCTCCGCCAGCTCCGAGACCAGCTCGGCGGCCCCGTCGGCGGCCCGGCCGCGACGGCTCGCGAGGAGCAGGTGCCGTACGCCGTGGCGCTCCACCAGATGACGGGCCACCTGTCGGCCCAGGCCCCCCGTGCCCCCGGTCACCAGCACGGTGCCCTCGGGGGCGAGCGCGAGATCCCCGGGCACGCCGCCCCCCGCCGCCCTGGCGAGCCGAGGGGTGAGGAGCGCGCCCGAGCGGATCGCCACCTGGGACGCGCCGCAGGCGAGCGCGGCGCTCAGCGCGCCCGACGACCCGTCCTCACCGTCCACGTCGATCAGCACGAAGCGGCCCGGATGCTCCGTCTGCGCGGACCGGACCAGGCCCCACACCGGCGCGTGGGCCAGCGCCGACGGGTCCTCCTCACGGCGCGCGGCCACCGCGCCGCTCGTCACGAAGGCGAGACGTGCCTGCGCGAACCGCCCGTCGGCGAGCCAGGACCGGACCACCACCAACGCCTCGTGGACGGCGGCGTGGCTCGCCGCGACGACCGACCCCGTGCCCGGCCCCAGGACCACGACCACGGCATCCGGCACCGCCTCACCGGCGGCGACCGCGTCCCCCAGGTCCGCCACACCGGCGAAGCGGCCCACCCGGACACCACCGGCCTCCAGAGCCCCGGCGTACCCGTCACCGCCCGGACCCACGACCGCACAGCGCCGTACCGGCACCGCGTCGCGTGCCGCCGTCCTGGCCCAGTCGACCCGGAAGACAGCGCCGTCCCGGACACTCTGCGTGGCGCGGATCTGCTCGCGGGAAATCGGCCGCAGCGCGAGGCCCCGTACCGACATCACCGGCCGGCCGTCCAGGTCCGAGGCGGCCACCTCGATGCTGCCGGGCCCGTCCGGCGCCAGCCTGACACGCAGCGCGCACGCCCCGGCCGCGTGCAGCGACACACCGCTCCACGAGAACGGCACCATGGCCCCGCCCTCGCTCTCGACCAGGCCGCCCAGGCCGGCACCGTGCAGTGCGGCGTCCAGCAGCGCCGGATGCAGAGAGAACCCGCCGGTCTCGTGCGTGCGTTCCTCCGGCAGCGACACCTCCGTGAAGATCTCCGCACCGCGCCGCCACGCCCGCCGCACCCCCCGGAACAACGGCCCGTAACTCAGGCCCGCGGCGGCCAGCTCCGCGTAGAGGCCGGACGTGTCCAGTGCGAGCGCGCCGTCCGGCGGCCACACCACGGGGTGCTCCGGCTCCCCGCCTGTGGCGGAGAGGAGACCGGCGGCGGAGAGGAGACCGGTGGCGTGCCGGGTCCACGTCTGCGCCGAGGGCGCGTCCTCCGGCCGGGAGTGGACGCTCACCGGCCGGCGTCCGGAGGCGTCCGGAGCGTCGACCACGACTCTGACGTGGACGGCGCGATCCTCGGGGAGGACCAGCGGCTCCTGGAGGGTGAGTTCCTCGACGTCCGCGAGGCCGGTCTCCCGGCCGGCCGTCAGCGCCATGTCCACCAGCGCGGCCCCTGGCAGCACCGGGGCGCCGAGCACCGTGTGGTCGGCGAGCCAGGGCTGCTCCGCCGCCGACAGCCTGCCGGTGAACAGGACCGTCTCCGCCGTCGGCACGTCCACCTCCGCACGCAGCAGGGGGTGCGGCAGGTCGCGCTGCCCGGCCCGGTGGGGCTGCCCCGCCTCCCCGTCCGTGGATGGGGTGAGCCAGAAGCGCCGGCGCTGGAAGGGATAGGCCGGCAGGTCGACGAGCCGGGGCCCGGCCGCGGACAGGTACGTCCGCCAGTCCACCGGTACGCCGTGCACGTGCAGCCGGGACAGCGCCGTGACGAGCGTCTCCTCCTCCGGCCGGCCAGCCCGGACCGCCGCCAGTGCCACCGCGTTCCTGCCGGTGAGACAGCTGTCCGCCATCGGCGTCAGCGCGGCGTCCGGCCCCAGCTCCAGGAACGAGTCCACCCCCTGGGCTTCGAGGGTGCGGACGGCGTCGAGGAAACGCACCGCGTGGCGCGCGTGCCGGGCCCAGTAGTCGGGGGAAGCCAGCTCCTGCGCCGTGACCACGTCCCCGGTCAGCGTGGAGACCAGCGGGATACGCGGCGGCCGGTGGTCGACGCGGCGCGCGACCTCACGGAAGGCGTCCAGCATGCCTTCCATGTGCGGGGAGTGGAACGCGTGGCTCACCCGCAGCCGCCGGGTCTTGCGCCCGCGCGCGGCGAACCCGCCCGCGATCCGCTCGACCTCCGCCGCGTCCCCGCTGACGACGACCGAGGACGGGCCGTTGACCGCCGCGACGGCGACCTTGTCGCGCACGCCGTCCACAGCCGCCAGCACCTCGGCCTCGCTCGCCTCGACGGCCGCCATCGCGCCGCCCGAGGGCATCCCCTGCATCAGCCGGCCGCGCTCGACCACCAGCAGCGCGGCGTCCGGCAGGGACAGGCAACCGGCGACGTGCGACGCGGCCAGCTCTCCCACCGAATGGCCGGCGACGCAGTCCGGCCGCACACCCGAGTGCTCCAGCAGCCGGAACAGCGCCACCTCGAAGGCGAACAGCGCCGGCTGCGCGTACGCGGTCCGGTCCAGCAGATCCTCGTGCCCGGAGTCGCCCAGGATCACTTCCTTCAGCGGACGGCCCAGACGGCCGTCCAGCTGTTCGAGCACCGCGTCCAGCGCCTCGGCGAACGCCGGGAACGCCTCGTAGAGCGCCTTCCCCATCCCCGGGCGCTGACTTCCCTGACCGGTGAACAGGAACGCGACCTTGGGCCGGCCGGCCGTACCGCGCACCAGACCGGGCGCGGTACCGCCGTCCGACAGCGCGCCCAGCGCCCGGCGCACCTGCTCTCGGTTCCTGGCCACGACCACCGCGCGGTGGCCGAGCGCGGCACGGCGGCTCAGTGACCACGACAGGTCGGCGAGCGGTACGTCGGTCCGTTCGTCCAGGTGCGTGAGCAGGCCGCGCGCCTGCGCCCGCAGCGCGTCGTCGCTCTTGGCGGACAGCACCCACGGCAGGGCGACGCCGGAGTCCAGGGCCTGCGTGCCGTCCACGGGGCGGCGGGTCTCCGTGGGGGGCGCCTGTTCGAGGATGACGTGGGCGTTGGTGCCGCTGACGCCGAAGGAGGAGACGGCGGCGCGGCGTGGGCGGTCGCTGTCGGGCCAGGCCCGGTTCTCGGTCAGCAGACGGACGGCGCCGGCCGTCCAGTCGACGTGCGGGGTGGGTTCGTCGACGTGCAGGGTGCGCGGCAGGACGCCGTGCCGCATGGCCATCACCATCTTGATGACACCGGCGACGCCGGAGGCGGCCTGGGTGTGGCCGATGTTCGACTTCACCGAGCCCAGCCACAGCGGTCGGTCACCGGAACGGTCCTGACCGTACGTCGTCAGAAGCGCCTGCGCCTCGATCGGATCGCCCAGCGTGGTCCCGGTCCCGTGCGCCTCCACGGCGTCCACGTCCGACGGCGACAGCCGGCACTGCGCCAGCGCCTCACGGATCAGCCGCTCCTGCGAAGGACCGTTCGGCGCAGTCAGCCCGCTGCTCGCCCCGTCCTGGTTGACCGCGGAGCCCCTGATGACCGCGAGCACGGGGTGGCCGTGGCGTTGCGCGTCCGACAGGCGCTCCAGCACCAGGACGCCGGCACCCTCGCCCCAGCCGGTGCCGTCCGCGGCTGCGGCGAACGGCTTGCACCGGCCGTCCGCGGCCAGCCCGCCCTGCCGGCTGAACTCCACGAACACGCCGGGGGTGGACATGACGGTCACCCCGCCCGCCAGCGCCAGGGAACACTCCCCGGAGCGCAGCGCGTTGACCGACAGGTGCAGCGCCACCAGGGAGGACGAGCAGGCGGTGTCCACGGTCACCGCAGGACCGGTCAGCCCGAACGTGTAGGACAGCCGGCCGGACGCGACACTGCCGGCGCTGCCGTTGCCGAGATAGCCCTCCAGCTCCTCGGGCGCCTCCCGCAGCCGTCCGCCGTAGTCGCTGTACATCACCCCGAGGAACACGCCGGTGCGGCTGCCCCGTAAGGCGTCGACGTCGAGATGCCCTCGCTCGAACCCCTCCCAGGCGAGCTCCAGCAGCAGGCGCTGCTGGGGGTCCATCGCGAGCGCCTCGCGCGGACTGATCCCGAAGAACTCGGGATCGAACTCGGCGCAGTCGTGGAGGAATCCGCCCATCCCGGCGTGCGACTTGCCCGGCCGGCCGTCACCGGTGCCCAGCAGCCGGTCGAGGTCCCAGCCCCGGTCGGCCGGCAGCGGGGACAGCGTGTCGCGGCCGTCGGCGACCATCTGCCACAGCTCCTCGGGACTCCGCGCGCCGCCCGGGAACCGGCAGGCCATGCCGACCACGGCAATCGGCTCCCGGGCCCGTGCCTCGACCTCGTCCAGACGCGCCTGCGTCTGCCGGCCGTCCGCGATCGCCCGCTTCAGGTACTCACGCAGTTTGGTCTCGTTCGTCACGTGTTCCGCTCCTTCCCGTCCGGTCGGCCAGACGGCCCGTCACTTCGCCTGCAGGAAACCGTTGTCGACCAGATCGAAGAGTTCCTCGTCGGTAGCGGCGTCGAGTTCCGTGCCCGAGGCCGGGCCGGGCTGCCCGGTCAGCTCGGCCAGCAGCTCCGCCAGGCGTGCCGCCGCCCGTTCCCGCACCTCGTCCCGCAGGGCCGTGCCCCGTAGGCCGTCCGCCAGCCGGTCGAGGCCGGCGATGACCGCCTCCGCCGCACGTTCCTCGTTCCCGGCCAGCAGCGTGCCCAGGTGACAGGCGACGGCACGCGGCGTGGGATGGTCGAACACGAGCGTGGTCGGCAGCCGCAGCCCGCAGGCGGCGGCGAGCCGGTTGCGCAGCTCGACCGCGGTCAGCGAGTCGAACCCCATCTCCAGGAATCCCCGGGTGTCGGAGATGTCATCCGCGGACCGGTGTCCCAGCACCGCCGCGACCGTGGAGCACACCAGCTTCAGCAGGACCCGCTCGCGTTCGCTCTCGGACAGGGCATCCACGCCTTCCAGCACGGCCGGCTCCACGGCGCCCGCACCGGAGCGCCCGGACGGCACCGCCTTGGGTCCGGCCAGCGCGCGCAGCACCGGTGGGACCGCGCCGGACGCGGCCCGCGCCCGCAGCGCCACCGGGTCGAGCCGCATGGGCACCAGGACCGCGTCATCGGCCGTCAGCGCCCTGTCGAAGAGTTCCAGGCCCTGCTGCGACGACAGGGGGCGCATCCCGGAACGCGCGATCCGGGCCAGGTCCGCCTCCGCCAGGTGCCCGGTCATCGCGCTCTGCCGCTCCCAGAACCCCCAGGCCAGCGACAGCGCGGGCAGGCCACTCGCCCGGCGGCGCTGTGCCAGCGCGTCCAAGGCCGCGTTCGCCGCGGCGTACGCCCCCTGTCCGGCCGTCCCGAGGACCCCCGACGCCGACGAGAACAGCACGAACGCGGAGAGGTCCGTCCCCCGGGTCAGCGCGTCGAGGTGCTCGGCCGCGTCGGTCTTCGGGCGCAGGACGCGGCTCAGCAGGTCGGGTGTCACGGAGGTCACCACCGCGTCCTCCAGGACCCCGGCGGTGTGGATCACCGCGGTCAGCGGCGCATCGGCGGGTATCCGGGTCAGCGTCGCCGCCAGGGCGTCCCGGTCGGCCACGTCACACGCCGCCACCTCCGCCTCGGCCCCCAGCGCGGACAGCTCCGACACCAGCTCCGCCGCACCCGGGGCCGCCGGGCCCTGACGGCTCACCAGCAGCAGCCGCGCTGCCCCGTGGGCGGTGACCAGGTGGCGGGCGACGAGGCCGCCGAGCATGCCGGTGCCGCCGGTGATCAGGACGGTTCCGCCGGTGAACGGCCGCCGCGCACCGCGCTGTTCCGCGGGCCCGTCCGACGCGGCCAGCCGGGGCAGCATGACCTCGCCGGCGCGCACGGCGACCTGTTCCTCTCCGGTGGCCAGCGCCGCCGCCAGTTGCTCGGGGGAGATGCGGCCGGTGTCCACGTCCACCAGGACGAAGCGGTCCGGGTGTTCCGTCCGAGCCGTCCGCACCAGGCCCCAGACCGCCGCCTGCGCGCTGTCCGGGACGTCCCGCTCCCGTGCCGCGACCGCGCCGCGGGTCACCAGGACCAGCCGCGACGAGGCGAGGTGTTCGTCGGCGAGGTAGGACTGGACCAGGCTCAGCGCCCGCCCCGCCGTCTCCCGCACGGACCCCTCCCCGCCGGCGGACCCGGCGGCGGAGTCCGGGACGCAGGACGCCACCACGACCTCGGGCTCCGCCGCACCGGAACGGACGTGTTCGCCCAGGGCGGCCAGATCGCGGTGCCGGCGCACCTCGGTGCGGTGGTCCGCCGACGGCGTGTCCGAGGGCTCCTCGTATCCGGGAACGGCACCCACCAGCGCCCACCGCGCGGGCGGTTCGGCCCGCCGGGCGGGCGCTGCGGTCCAGTCGAGGCGGAACAGCCCGTCGTGCCGGGACAGGCCGTCGTGCCGGGACAGCCGGGCCGGGCCCAGCTGAGCGGGATCGACCGGCCGCAAGGCCAGCGAACCCACCGAGGCCACCGGGCTGCCGGACGAGTCGGTGAGCGTGAGCGTCACCGCGTCCGGCCCCACGGGCGCCAGCCGTACGCGCAGGGCGCCGGCCCCGGCCGTGTGCACGGACACGTCGCTCCACGAGAAGGGCAGCCGGGCCGCCGCCCCCTCGCCGTCGTCCGAGCCGGTCAGCGCGACGGTCTGCAGGGCCGCGTCCAGCAGCGCGGGGTGCAGGCCGAACGACTCGGCGTCGGAGAGGTGCTCCTCGTCCAGCCGCACCTCGGCGAAGACGGCGTCCCCGAGCCGCCAGGCGGCCCGCAGCCCCTGGAAGGCGGGACCGTACGCGTACCCCTGGTCGGCCAGCCGGGCGTAGTGGCCGCCCACGTCGACCGCGACCGCGCCCGCAGGCGGCCACGCCCCGCTCTCCACCGGAGCGGCGGGCTCTTCGGCGACGAGGAGACCGGTCGCGTGCCGCGTCCAGGGCTCGTCGTCCCCGACCCGGGAGTGCACGGTGACGGACCAGCCCTCGTCCCCGGTCTCCGCCACCACCTGAAGGGTCACCGCCTCGTCGCCGGACAGGAGGAGCGGAGCCTGGACGGTCAGTTCCCGCACCCGCCCGGCGTTCAGCAACCGGCCGGCGTGGTGCGCCAGTTCGAGGAACGCGGTGCCCGGCAGGAGGACGGCGCCGTGCACGGCGTGGTCGGCGAGCCACGGCTGCGTACGGACCGATATCCGTCCGCTGAGCACCAGACCGTTCCCGGTCGCGGCGGCGACGACCGCCTTGACCAGCGGATGCCCGGCCGGGGACAGGCCCGTCGCCGAGAGGTCCGCGCTCGCGCCGCGGTCGTCCAGCCAGTAGCCGCGCCGCTGGAAGGCGTACGTCGGCAGATCCACCCGGCGCCCGCCGCCCGCGAACACCCGGGCCCAGTCGAGCGCGGCCCCGTGGGCGTACAGCCTGCCCGCCGACCGGAGGAAACCGTCCGCCCCCGCGTCGTCCCGGTGCAGCGACCCGGTGACGAGCACACCGTCCGTCCCGGAGTCCTCCACGGTCTCCTGGAGCGGGACGGTGAGCACCGGGTGAGGGCTCATCTCCAGGAAGACGTCGTAACCGCTCTTCGCCAGCTCCCCGGTCACCTCCGCCAGCCGCACGACCTGGCGGAGGTTGCGGTACCAGTAGTCCGGCCCGAGCTCACCGGCGCCCAGGGCGGTGCCCGTGACCGTCGAGAAGAACGGCGTGCGCGGGGAGGCGGGCGAGACACCGGCGAGCGCTTCCAGCAGCTCGTCGCGCACCTCCTCGACCTGCGGGGAGTGCGAGGCGTAGTCCACCGGGACGCGGCGCGCCCGCACGCCGTCCTCGCCGCACCGGGCCATCAGGCCCTCCAGCGCGTCCGCGTCGCCGGACACCACCACCGAGGAGGGACTGTTGACCGCGGCCACGGACAGCCGCTCCCCCCACAGCCCGACGAGAGCCCCGGCCTCGGCCTCGCCCAGCGCGACGGTGGCCATCGCGCCCCGCCCGGCCAGCGCCCGCAGCGCCTTGCTGCGCACCGCCACCACGCGGGCCGCGTCCTGGAGCGAGAGGGCTCCCGCCACGCAGGCGGCGGCGATCTCGCCCTGCGAGTGGCCCACCACGGCGTCCGGCTCCACGCCCACCGAGCGCCACAGGGCCGCCAGCGACACCATCACCGCGAACAGGGCGGGCTGGACGACGTCCACCCGCTCCAGCCAGCCGGCGTCCGCCCCGCGCAGCACGTCGAGCAGCGACCAGTCCACATGCGACGCGAGTGCGTCGGCGCACTCCCGCAGGGCGTCCCGGAAGACGGGGGAGGAGTCCAGCAGGCCGACGGCCATGCCGGCGAACTGCGCGCCCTGGCCGGGGAAGACGAACACGGTCCGGCACCGCCCGGCCCCGGCGTCCTCCCCGTCGCGCGGCGGAGTGCCGGAGACGACCGCCGGGGACTCCTCGCCCCGGGACAGCGCCGTCAGCGCCCGCACGAACTCGTCCCTGCCGGAGCCGACGACCACCGCCCGGTGCGGGAAGGCCGCCCGGGTCGTCACGAGGGAGCGGCCGATGTCCGCGTCGGTCACCTCGCGGTGGGCGTCGGCATAAAGGGCCAGGCGCTGCGCCTGCGCCCGCAGCGCCTCGCGGCTCGCGCCGGACACCATCCATGGCAGGGTCCGCGTGACGGACGGGGCCGCATGCTCGTCCCCGTCGGTGACGGTGGTCTCCGTGGGGGGCGCCTGTTCGAGGATGACGTGGGCGTTGGTGCCGCTGACGCCGAAGGAGGAGACGGCGGCGCGGCGTGGGCGGTCGCTGTCGGGCCAGGCCCGGTTCTCGGTCAGCAGACGGACGGCGCCGGCCGTCCAGTCGACGTGCGGGGTGGGTTCGTCGACGTGCAGGGTGCGCGGCAGGACGCCGTGCCGCATGGCCATCACCATCTTGATGACACCGGCGACGCCGGAGGCGGCCTGGGTGTGGCCGATGTTCGACTTCACCGAGCCCAGCCACAGCGGCCGGTCACCGGAACGGTCCTGACCGTACGTCGCCAGAAGCGCCTGCGCCTCGATCGGATCGCCCAGCGTGGTCCCGGTCCCGTGCGCCTCCACGGCGTCCACGTCCGACGGCGACAGCCGGCACTGCGCCAGCGCCTCACGGATCAGCCGCTGCTGGGACGGGCTGTTGGGCGCCGTCAGCCCGTTCCCGGCACCCGCGTGGTTGACCGCGGAGCCCCTGATGACCGCGAGCACGGGGTGGCCGTGGCGTTGCGCGTCCGACAGGCGCTCCAGCACCAGGACGCCGGCACCCTCGCCCCAGCCGGTGCCGTCCGCGGCTGCGGCGAACGGCTTGCACCGGCCGTCCGCGGCCATACCGCGCTGCCGGCTGAACTCCACGAAGGCGTTCGGGGTGGACATGACGGTCACCCCGCCCGCCAGCGCCAGGGAACACTCCCCGGAGCGCAGCGCGTTGACCGACAGGTGCAGCGCCACCAGGGAGGACGAGCAGGCGGTGTCGACGGTCGCCGCGGGACCGGTCAGCCCGAGCACGTAGGAGGCCCGTCCGGCGGCCACGGCCGCAGTGCTCCCGGTCAGCCGGTAGCCGGCGACCTCGTCGTCCGGGTCCAGGCGCGAGGGGAAGGCGTACCCCTGGTGCGTCATCCCGATGAAGCCCGCGGTCCTGCTGCCCCGCAGGGACACCGGATCGATGCCCGCCCGCTCCAACGCCTCCCAGGTGACCTCCAGCCACAACCGTTGCTGGGGATCCGTCGCGAGCGCCTCGCGCGGGCTGATCCCGAAGAACTCCGCGTCGAAACCGGACGCGTCGTCGAGGAACGCGCCGGTGCGCACATAGCTCTTGCCGGGGCGGCCCGGCTCCGGGTCGTACAGGTCCTCCACGTCCCAGTTGCGCCCCTGCGGGAACCCGGACACCACGTCGGCCCCGTCGCGGACCAGGCGCCACAGGTCCTCCGGGGACTCGACGTGCCCGGGGAACCGGCATCCCATGCCCACGATCGCGACCGGTTCGTGCTCCTTCTGCTCGGCGTGCTCCAGAAGTGCGCGCGTCTGGCGGAGCTCGGTGGTGACGAGTTTCAGGTACTGGCGAAGTTTGTCCTCAGTGCTGGTCACGAGATCCCAAGCTCCTTGTTGACGATGTCGAACATCTCGTCGTCGGTCGCCAGCATCAGGGCGTCGTCCTCCGGCGCCCCGGCGGTGACGAGGCCGGGCTCGGCCCATTTCCACAGCAGCGTCCGCAGCCGCGTGACGACACGGGCGCGCGTCTCGTCGTCGGCGTCCATCGCCTCGACCGCCGTCTCCAGCCGGTCCACGTCGGCGAGGACCGCGTCGGCCCGCACGCCCTCGGGGAGGACCTGCGTGCGCAGGTGCCGGGCCAGCGCGGCCGGGGTGGCGTGGTCGAAGACCACGGTCGTCGGCAGGGTCAGACCCGTGGCCTCGTTGAGGCGGCTGCGCAGCGTCAGCGAAGCCATCGAGTCGAACCCGAGATCCTGGAACGTCGCCGCAGCGCGGACGTCCTGCGCCGCGCGGTGGCCGAGGGCGGCAGCCGCGTGGGTGCGCACCAGGTCGAGCAGCAGCCGCTCCTGCTCCTCCCCGGACATGGACGCCAGCCGCTCCCGCAGCGCCCCGGCGCGCCCCGGCCCGGCGTCGCCGCGCAGCACGCGCTGTGCGTCGGGCAGGTCGTTCAGCAGCGCACGCGAGCGGGACGCGCCGTACGCGGGCGCGAACCGCTCCCAGTCGACGGCGGCGAAGGCGGTGGCGGTCTCGTCGCGGTCGAGCGCGGCCCGCAGACCCGCGAGGGCCGTCTCCGGAGCCATCAGCGGGACACCGCGCCGCAGCAGCAGCTCGCCCGACCCGGCGGCCATCCCGCCGCCGCCCCAGGCGCCCCAGGCGACCGAGGTCGCGGCGCGCCCTTGTGCCCGGCGGAAGCTTGCCAGGGCGTCGAGGAACGCGTTGGCCGCCGCGTACGCCGCCTGCCCGGTGTTGCCCCACAGCCCGGCGCCGGAGGAGAAGAGGACGAACGTGTCGAGGGGCCGGCCGCAGCCGTCGAAGACGGCGTCGAGGTTCCTCGCCCCCGCGAGCTTGCCGGACATCACCTCGGCCATCTCGGCGAGGTCGCACCGCGCCAGCGGTTTCTCCTCCTGGACCGCGCCCGCCGCGTGGACGACGGCGGTGACCGGACGGTCCTCGGGGAGCGACTCGACGACCCGGCGCAGGTCGTCCCGGTCGGTGATGTCGCAGGCCACGACGGTCACCTTGCTGCCCAGCCGGAGCAGGTCGGCCTCCAGCCCAGCCGCGCCGGGCGCGGCGGGCCCCCGGCGGCTGAGCAGCACCAGGTGCGGGACGCCCTGGCCGGCCAGCCACCTCGCCACCTGCGCGCCGAGTCCGCCCGTCCCCCCCGTCACCAGGACGCTGCCCGTGGCCTGCCAGACGCGCCGCACCGGCGTCTCGGCCGAGGGGGAGCGCACCAGCCGGCAGCCGAGGACGCCATCGGCCCGCACGGCCAGCTGGCTCTCGCCGCCCGGCTCGGCGAGGACCGCCACGAGGCGCGACAGCGCGGTCTCGTCCACCGACTCCGGCAGATCGGCCAAGCCGCCCCACCGGTCCGGCCATTCGAGCGCCGCCACCCGCCCCAGCCCCCACACGGTCGCCTGCGCCGGGCGCCGCACCGGGTCGGGGCCGACCGCCACCGCACCCTGGGTGAGACACCACAGCGGGGCGCCGGTCCCGGTGTCGCCCAGCGCCTGCCCCAGCACCACCGTCGCCGCGAGGCCGCAGGTCAGTGCAGAGCTGTCCGGCAGGGGCCGCTCGTCCACGGCCAGGAGAGACATCACACCCGTGAACGGCTGCTCCCCGGCGGCCTCGCGCAGCCGGCGGCCGAGAGCCGTCCGGTCGGTCCCCGTCACGGCATCGAGGCTCAGCCGGACGACGTCGTCCGCCCCGGCGCGCCCGAGCGCCGCCGACAGCTCGTCCGCCGGGCAGGCGACGCCCTCCGGCAACACGATCAGCCAACGGCCGGACACCCGGGGCGCGGTGGGCGCGGGCAGCGGCGCCCAGTCGACGCGGTAGCGGTGATCGTCGACCCGGGCCGAGGCCCCGTCACCGCCCGCGGCCTCCAGCCAGTGGCGCCGGCGCTGGAAGGCGTAGGTGGGCAGCGGCACCGTCCGGGCGTCGGTGCCGGCGAGCACGCCCGCCCAGTCCACCCCGACGCCCCGTACGTGCAGCCGTCCCAGCGCGGCCTGCAGGGTCCGCAGCTCGGGCTCGTCCCGGTGCGAGACCGCCGTGAAGACGAGGTCGCCGCCGTCGGCGCACTCCTGGCCCAGTGCGGCGAGCACGGCGTCCGGACCGAGTTCCAGGAACGTGGTGACGCCCTCGGCCTGAAGGGCGCGGACCGCGTCGAGGAACCGGACGGTGTCCCGCGCGTGCCGCGCCCAGTACTCGGGGGTGCACAGGTCCCCGGCCGCCACCACGGTGCCGGTCAGCGCGGACACCACCGGGATCCGCGGAGCGTGCAGGGACACGGTCCGCACCACGGCGGCGAAGTCCTCGGTCATCGCGTCCATCCGGTGCGAGTGGAACGCGTGGCTCACCCGCAGCGGCCGCGTCTTCCGTCCCCGGCCGGCGAAGTGCGCCGCCACCTCCGCGACGGCGTCCTCGTCACCGGCAACCACCACCGAGGCGGGGCCGTTCACCGCCGCGAGCCCGGCACGCCCGGGCCGCTGTGCCAGCAGCGGCGCCACCTCCTCCTCGGACGCCTGCACCGCCGTCATCGCGCCTCCTCGCGGCAGCGCCTGCATCAGCCGGCCCCTGGCCGCGGCCAGGGTGGCCGCGTCCGCGAGCGACAGCACCCCCGCGACGTGCGCCGCGGCCAGCTCGCCGACGGAGTGGCCGGACACGAGATCAGGGCGCACGCCCCACGACTCCACCAGCCGGTACCAGGCGATCTCGACCGCGAACAGCGCAGGCTGGGTCCAGACCGTCTCGTCGAGCAGTCCCTCGGTGCCGGGGCCGCCGAAGACCACGTCGCGCAGCGGCCGGCCGAGATGCCGGTCCAGTTCGGCGCAGACCGCGTCGAAGGCGTCGGCGAACACCGGATACCGCGCGTACAGGTCCCGTCCCATGCCCACCCGCTGCGCGCCCTGACCGGTGAACAGGAACGCCAGCTTGCCGTCGGACACCGTGCCGCGTGCGCCCGAGGCGGGCACCTCGCCCTCGGCGAGGCGGCCGAGGCCGTGCACCAGCTCGGCACGGTCCGCCGCGACGACGACCGCGCGGTGGTCGAAGGCCGACCGCGTCGTGGCCAGCGAGTACGCCACGTCGGCGAGGCGCAGGGCAGGGCCGTCCTCCACGTACCGGCCCAGCCGCCCGGCCTGGGCCCGCAGCGCTTCCTCGCCGCGGGCCGACACGAGCCACGGCAGCGGGACGCCCTCGGCCTCGGGCGGGCGCTCGTCGCCGCCCCCGCCGCTGTCCGGGGCCTCCTCCACGATCACATGCGCGTTGGTGCCGCTGATGCCGAAGGACGACACCCCCGCGCGGCGCGGGCGCCCGGGGTCGGGCCAGTCCCGGGTCTCGGTCAGCAGCTCCACCGCCCCGGCCGACCAGTCCACCCGGGTCGAGGGCTCGTCGACGTGCAGGGTCCCGGGCAGCACACCGTGCTGTAACGCCTGCACCGTCTTGATGACCCCGGCGATGCCCGCCGCGGCCTGGGTGTGGCCGATGTTCGACTTCACGGAGCCGAGCCACAGCGGGCGTTCACGGTCATGGCCGGCGACCGCGAGGATCGCCTGCGCCTCGATCGGGTCGCCGAGCGGCGTGCCCGTGCCGTGCCCCTCGATCATGTCGATGTCCGCGGCCGACAGCGCCGCGTCGTCGAGGGCCTGCAGGATCACCCGCTGCTGCGACGGCCCGTTCGGCGCCGTCAACCCGCTGCTCGCGCCGTCCTGGTTCACCGCGCTGCCGCGCACCACGGCAAGGACACGGCGTCCGTTGCGGTGGGCGTCCGACAGCCGCTCCAGGAGCAGCACCCCGGCGCCCTCGCTCCACCCGGCCCCGTCCGCGGAGTCGGCGAAGGACTTGCAGCGCCCGTCCGGGGCGAGCCCGCGCTGACGGCTGAACTCCACGAACGTCGACGGGGTCGACATCACTGTCACACCGCCGGCCAGGGCCAGCGAGCACTCGCCCCGGCGCAGCGCCTGGACCGCCAGGTGCAGGGCCACCAGCGACGACGAGCACGCCGTGTCCACCGTCACGGCGGGCCCCTCAAGGCCCAGCGTGAAGGAGATCCGGCCGGAGGCGACGCTGCCCGCGCTGCCCGTGCCGAGGTAGCCCTCCGCCTCCTCGGACGCCAGGCCCGGCCGGGAGCCGTAGTCGTGGTACATCACACCGGCGAAGACCCCGGTCCTGCTGCCGCGCAACGACAGCGGGTCGATGCCGGCCCGCTCGGCGGCCTCCCAGGACGTCTCCAGCAGCAGCCGCTGCTGCGGGTCCATGGCGAGGGCCTCACGCGGCGAGATACCGAAGAACCCCGCGTCGAACTCCGCGGCGTCGTACAGGAACCCGCCTTCCCGCGTGTACGAGGTTCCCGGCTGGTCGGGGTCGGCGGCGAACAGTGACGCCAGATCCCAGCCGCGGTCGCCGGGAAACCCCGACACCGCGTCCCGGCCCTCCAGGACCAGGTCCCACAGTTTCTCGGGAGAATCGACACCGGACGGGTACCGGCAGCTCATCCCGACGATCGCCACCGGCTCGACCGCCGCCCGCACGGCGTTCCTGAGCCGCTCGTTCTCCTTCAGCGAAGCCCGTAGGGCCTCGACCACCGCTTCAGGCGATGCGGTCATGATCCCTCCATCCGTCCTGTCCGTCCCGTCCGTCCCATTCGCTCAACGCGGCCACGATCAGGACTTGTCCCCGTCGAAGGCCGCCCGCACGAGGTCGTCGACGTCCATGTCGTCGAACTCTCGCGCCGCGCCGCCCGCCGGCGGCTTTGTCCCGTTGTCCTGCGCGGCGAGCCCGAGCAGGGCCCTGAGCAGACCGGCCCGGCGCAACCGGGCCACCGGGATCGCGGCCAAGGCCTCGCGCACCTTCTGCTCCTCGGCCTCGGGGCCGGTGAGTTCCCGCTCGTCCGGGAAGAGCCGCTCCCGCAGGTGGCGGGCGGTCTGTTCGGGCGTGGGGTGGTCGAAGATCAGCGTCGTCGGCAGCCGCAGCCCGGTGGCCGCACCGAGCCGGCCGCGCAGTTCGACCGCCGTCAGGGAGTCGAACCCCATCTGGAGGAAGCCCCGGCCGCCCTGCACGGCGTCCGGGGAGGCGAGCCCCAGGACCGTGGCCGCCTGCTGCCGCACCAGGTGCAAGAACGCCCGGTCCAGCTCCTCGGCGGGGAGCGCGGCCACCCGGTCGGCGAACGGCAGGCCGTCGTCCGCGCCCGCACCGCCGGGGCGCCGCCGGACCGGGACCAGCGCGCGCAGCACCGCGGGCACCAGCTCCGGTTCGCCCTCGGCGAGCATCGCCGCCGGGTCGAGCCTCATCGGCACCAGCAGCGGGTCCGGGGCGTCGAGCGCCGCGTCGAACAGCGCCAGACCTTCATCAGTGGGGAGCTGCCCGACCCCGGAACGCGCCATCCGCCGCAGATCCTGGTCCGACAGGCCGCCGGTGAGCCCGCTGCGCTGCTCCCACATGCCCCACGCCAGGGACGTCCCCGCCAGCCCTTCGGCCCGCCGACTGTGCGCGAGCGCGTCCAGGAACGTGTTCGCCGCCGCGTATCCGCTCTGTCCCGCGGTGCCCAGCACGCCGGCGGCCGAGGAGAAGAGCACGAAGGCCGACAGGTCCGCGTCCCGGGTCAGTTCGTGCAGGTTCAGCGCGCCGTCCACCTTCGGCCGCAGCACCGCCTCGACCCGCTCGGGCGTCAGCGAGGTGAGGACGCCGTCGTCCAGGACACCGGCGGCATGGACCACCGCCGTCAGCGGACGGTCTGCGGGGATCCGTGCCAGCGTCGCCGCCAGCGCGTCCCGGTCGGCCACGTCACAGGCCGCCACCGTCACCCGGGCACCCTGAGCGGTGAGTTCCTCCTCCAGCTCGGCCGCACCCGCCGCCCCGCGACCGCTGCGGCTGGTGAACAGCAGGTCGCTCACACCGTGCCGGGCCACCAGATGGCGGGCGACCAGCGCGCCGAGCCCGCTCGTCCCGCCGGTGATCAGCACCGTGCCGCCGGGTGTGAAGCGCGGCCCGTCGCCCGTCCCCGCGGCGTCCGCCGGGACGCGGGTGAGACGCGGCGCGTGCACCACGCCCCGCCGCACCACAACCTGCGCCTCGCCCGACGACAGCGCCGCCGGCAGCACCCGCAGCGACGCGTCGTCGCCGTCGACGTCCAGCAAGCCGAACCGGCCGGGGTGCTCCGACTGCGCCGACCGCAGCAGGCCCCACAGCGGGGCGTGCGCAAGATCGTGCGGCGCGTCCTCGCCCACCGACACGGCGTGCCGGGTGACGAAGACCAGCCGCGACGCGGCGAACCGCTCGTCGGCAAGCCAGCCCTGCGCCAGCGCGAGCGCGCGGTGCACGGCCTCCCGCACGTCCTCGGCCCGGCCGGTGTCTCGCCGGGTGCCGTCCCAGCACGGCACCAGGACCACCTCGGGCAGCACGGCCCCGGAGGCGACGGCGCCGGCCAGCGCGTCCAGGTCGTCGTAGCCGTCCCACCGCGTGCCGGACGGCTCCACGACGGCCGCCAGCTCCACACCACCCGGTTCCAGCACGGCCCAGGCGCCCGACGCAAAGGCCGGGGCCGCCGGGAGGGCGAGCTGTTCGCCGGTGATCCGGAACAGCGAACGGCGGCGCCCGCCGCGCGCGTTCTCCAGGCGTCTCGGCGACACGGGCCGCACCATCAGCGAATCGACCGAGAGCACCGGCGCGCCGGACAGGTCGGTCGCCGTCAGCGACACGGTGTCCGGGCCCGTCGCCGACAGCCGCACCCGCAGCGCCGCCGCCCCCGCGGAGTGCAGGGTGACGCCCTTCCAGGCGTACGGCAGCAGCGGGTCACCGGAGTGGGCCACCAGGCCGCCCAGGACGACCGCGTGCAGCGCGGCGTCGAACAGCGCCGGGTGCACCCCGTAGTTCCGGGCCTGGTCCTGGTCGGGAAGGCTCACCTCGGCGAAGAGGTCCCGCCCGTGCCGCCGGACCGCGCGCAGCCCCTGGAACGCCGGTCCGTAGCCGAGTCCGGCCGCCGCGAGCACCGCGTACCCGCCGTCCAGCTCCACCGGCTCGGCGCCCGCCGGCGGCCACTCGGCCACCGGCGCCGCAGGCGTGCCGCCGTGGACGCCGAGCACACCGACGGCGTGCCGCAGCCACGGAGTGTTCTCACCGGACTCACCTGTTTCACCGGACTCATCGGCCTTCTCCGGCCGCGAGTGCACCTCCACCGACCGGCGCCCGGTCTCGTCCGGTTCCTCGACCATCACCCGCAGCTGGACGCCGCCGTCCCGCTCGACGATCAGCGGCTCCAGGAGCGTGAGCTCCTCGACCGTGCCGCAGCCGGTGACCTGCGCTGCGCGCAGGACCAGCTCGGCGAGCCCGGTGCCCGGGAAGAGGACCGTGTCCAGCACCGTGTGGTCCGCGAGCCAGGGCTGTGCCTGCGCCGAGAGCCGACCGGTCAGGACCGTGCCGGCCGGGCTGGGCAGGGTGACCACGGCGCTGAGCACCGGGTGCGAGCTGCGCCCCAGACCCGCCGAGGTGACGTCGGCCGGCCCGCCGGAGCGCCGCAGCCAGTACCGCTCGCCCCCGAACGGGTAGGTCGGCAGCTCGATCAGCCCGACGCGCCCCGGGAAGGTACCCGGCCAGTCCACCGGTGTGCCGCCGACGTGCAGCTGCGCGGCCGAGGTGAGGAAGCGCCGCAGTCCGCCGTCGTCGCGGCGCAGCGAACCCACCGCCACCGCGTGCGGGGCGTTCGCGGCGTCCATGGTCTCCTGGATCGCCACCGACAGGACGGGGTGCGGACTGGCCTCGACGAAGACGTCGAACCCGTCGTCGAGGAGGAGGCGCGTCACCTGTTCCAGCCGGACCGTCTCCCGGAGGTTGCGGTACCAGTACGCGGCGTCGAGCTGCGTGGTGTCCAGCTCCGTGCCGGTGACCGTGGAGTAGAAGGGGACGTCCGAAGGCATCGGGGAGAGGGGCGCCAGGTCCCGCAGCAACTGCTCCCGGACCTGCTCGACCTGCGGCGAGTGCGAGGCGTAGTCCACCGGCAGCGTCCTCGCCCGGATCCCGTCGGCCTTGCAGCGCGCCACCAGCTCCTCCAGGGCCCGCGGATCACCGGCGACGACCGTGGACGACGCGCCGTTGACCGAGGCGACGGACAGCCGGTCCTCCCACCGGGCCAGCAGGGCGGACACGTCGTCCTCGCCCAGAGCGACGGACACCATGCCGCCCCGGCCGGACATCGCGGCCAGGGCCTTGCTGCGCAGGGCCACCGCGCGGGCCGCGTCCTGGAGCGTCAGCGCCCCGGCCACGCAGGCGGCGGCGATCTCCCCCTGGCTGTGCCCCATCACCGCGTGCGGCCGGACCCCCAGGGACTGCCACAGGGCGGCCAGGGACACCATGACCGAGAACAGCGCGGGCTGCACGACGTCCACCCGGTCCAGGGACGGCGCGTCGCCCGCGCCGCGCAGCAGACCCGTCAGCGACCAGTCCACGAAGGGGGCGAGGGCGGCCTCGCACTCCTGGATCCGGGCGGCGAACACCTCGCTGCCGTCGAGGAGTTCCGAAGCCATGCCCGGCCACTGCGACCCCTGGCCGGAGAAGACGAACACCGTCTTCCCGCGTGTCTGTGCCTCGCCCACGACGACCGAGTCCCGGTCACGGCCCTCGGCCAGCGCGGCCAGCCCCTCCCGCAGGGACTGCCGCCCGTCCCCGACCACGACGGCGCGGTGACCGAGCAGGGCACGGGTCGTGGCCAGGGAACGGCCGACGCCCGCCACGTCGAACCCGGGATCGCCGGCGAGGTGGGAGAGCAGCCGACGGGCCTGCGCGCGCAGCGCCTCGGCGGTCCTCCCGGACAGGGGCCAGGGCACAGCCGCCGGCGCATCCGGCGCGGGGCCGTCGGCGCGGGGCTCGCCGGCCGCGGACGGGGGCTGTTCGATGATCACGTGGGCGTTGGTCCCGCTGATGCCGAAGGAGGAGACCGCGGCCCGGCGCGGCCGGCCGGTCTCGGGCCACGGCTCGGCCTCGGCCATCAGCGACAGCCCGCTCTGCGACCAGTCGATCTCGGGGGTGGGCCGGTCGACGTGCAGCGTCCGGGGCAGCACCCCGTGCTTCATCGCCGCCACCATCTTGATGACACCGGCGATCCCCGCGGCGGCCTGCGTGTGCCCGATGTTGGACTTCACCGAGCCCAGGCGCAGCGGGCGGTCCGGCTCCCGCTCGCGCCCGTACGTCGCCGCCAGCGCCTGTGCCTCGATCGGGTCGCCCAGCTTCGTGCCGGTGCCGTGCGCCTCCACCACGTCGACGTCACCGGCCGACAGGCGGGCGTCGGCGAGGGCGCGCCGGATCACCCGCTGCTGGGAGGGGCCGTTCGGCGCGGTCAGGCCGTTGCTGGCGCCGTCGGAGTTGACCGCGGAGCCGCGGACGACCGCCAGGACGGGGTGGCCGCTTCGCCGCGCGTCCGACAGCCGCTCCAGCAGGAGCATGCCGACGCCCTCGCCCCAGCCGGTGCCGTCGGCGGACGCCGCGAACGCCTTGCAGCGGCCGTCCGGGGAGAGCCCCCGCTGGCGGCTGAACTCCAGGAAGATGTCGGGGGTCGCCATGACGGCGGCCCCGCCGGCCATGGCGAGCGAGCACTCGCCGCGCCGCAGGGACTGCACCGCCATGTGCAGCGCCACGAGGGACGAGGAGCAGGCGGTGTCGATGGTCAGCGCGGGACCCTCGACGCCGAGGGCGTAGGCGATCCGGCCGGACATGACACTCGCCGTGCTCCCGGTCAGGAGATAGCCGCCCAGTTCCTCGGGGGCCTGGCGCGGATCGGAGGGGTACCCCTGGGACGCGGCTCCGACGAACACCCCCACCGGGCTTCCCTTGAGGGACGTCGGGGCGACGCCGGCCCGCTCCAGCACCTCCCAGGAGGTCTCCAGCAGCAGTCGCTGCTGAGGGTCCATGGCGAGGGCCTCACGCGGGCTGATCCCGAACAGCTCGGCGTCGAACCGTGCGGCGTCGTCGAGGAACCCGCCCACGCGCACGTACGTCGTCCCCGGCCGCACGCCGTCCGGGTCGTACAGCGCGTCCACGTCCCAGCCACGGTCGGCGGGGAACGGGGTGACCACGTCGGCCTCGTCGGCGACGAGCCGCCACAGGTCCTCCGGGCTCGCGATGCCACCGGGGTAGCGGCAGCTCATCGACACGATCGCGATCGGCTCGTCGTCCCCGGGCGCGGCGCCCGGCACGGCGGCGACGGCCGCCTCGGTGCCCCGTAGTCCGGCCAGCAGATGCCGAGCCAGCAGGACCGGCGTCGGATGGTCGAAGATCAGGGTCGACGACAGCTGCTTCCCGGTGGCACCGCTGAGGCGGTTGCGCAGTTCGACGGCGGTCAGCGAGTCGAAGCCCGCCTCCTTGAACGTCGCGTCGGGGGTGACCCGGGTGGGGTCGGTGTGCCCGAGCACCGTCGCCGCGTGGGTGCGCACGAGGTCGAGGAGCAGCTGGTCGCCCTCGGCCTCGGACACGGTGGCCAGCCGGTTCTGCAGCCCGCCGGCCGCGGGGGGCCGTGCCGCGGCACGGCCCACCCGCCGCTTCGGTGTCCTGGCGAGGTCCCGCAGCATGTACGGGACCTCGTCGCCCGCCGCCCGGCGCAGCACCGAGACGTCCACCCGGGCCGGGACGACGGCGGCCTCGCCCGCCGCGACGGCCGCGTCGAAGAGCTCCAGGCCCTCGTCGTCCGACAGGGGCACCAGACCGGTGCGGCCGAGCCGGGCCCGGTCCACCTCGCCGAGCCCGCCGAGCATGCTGCCGGAGTCCTCCCAGGGCCCCCAGGCCAGGGAGACGGCGGGCAGACCCGCGGCCCGGCGCCGGCTCGCCAGCGAGTCCAGGACGACGTTCGCCGCCGCGTAGTTCGCCTGCCCCGCCCCGCCGAGCACCCCGGCCGTCGAGGAGAACAGGACGAACGTGGCCAGATCCGCGTCCCGGGTGAGCTCGTCGAGATGCAGCGCCGCGTCCGCCTTGGGGCGCAGGACGGTGTCCAGCCGCTCGGGCGTCAAGGACCCGAGGACGCCGTCGTCCAGCACCCCGGCCGTGTGCACGACACCGGTCAGTGGGTGGGCCGCCGGGACCGAGCCGAACAGGTGCTCCAGCGCGGCGCGGTCGGTGAGGTCGCACGCCGCCACCGTCACCTCGGCTCCCCGTGCGGTGAGGTCCGCCACCAGGCTGTCCGCGCCCGGTGCCCCGGCACCCCGGCGGCCGACCAGCAGCAGGTGCCGCACGCCGTGCCGCTCCACCAGTCGGCGGGCCACCGCCGAGCCGAGCGCGCCGGTCCCCCCGGTGATCAGCACCGTCCCCTGCGGATCGAATCCCGACGGCACCGTCACGACCACCTTGCCGACGTGCCGTGCCTGGCTGAGGTACCGGAACGCCTCGGCCGCACGGCGGACGTCCCACACGGTCACGGGCGGCAGGTGCAGCACACCGCGCCCGAACAGCCCCATCAGGTCCGTCAGCATCGCCCGGATGCCGTCCGGCCCCGCGTCGACCAGGTCGAACGCCTGATAGCGCACCCCGTCGTACGCGGCCGCGACCACCTCGGGGTCCCGTATGTCGGTCTTGCCCATCTCCAGGAACCGGCCCCCCGCGGCCAGCAGCCGCAAGGACGCGTCGACGAACTCCCCCGCCAGGGAGTCCAGGACGACGTCCACGCCACGGCCCCCGCTGGTGCGCCGGAACTTCTCCTCGAACTCCAGCGTCCTGGACGAAGCGATGTGCCCCTCGTCCAGGCCCATCGCCCGCAGCGCGTCCCACTTCGCCGGACTGGCGGTCGCGTACACCTCGGCGCCCAGGTGCCGGGCGAGCTGGACGGCGGCCGTGCCGACGCCGCCGGCCGCGGCGTGCACCAGCACCGACTGCCCGGGGCGCAGTTTCGCGAGGGCGGACAGCGCGTAGTACGCGGTCAGGAAGACGGCCGGCACGGACGCCGCCTGCGGGAACGACCAGCCGTCCGGGATCCTGGCGACCATGCGCTCGTCGGTCACGGCGACCGGGCCGATCCCGCCGAAGACCATGCCGAGGACCCGGTCGCCGGGTGCCACCGACGTGACGGCGGACCCCACCTCCGTGACCACCCCGGCGCCCTCCACCCCGAGCGGCCCGGCCTCTCCCGGGTACATGCCCAGGGCATTCAGCACGTCACGGAAGTTCAGCCCGGCCGCGCGCACCGCCACCCGCACCTGGCCGGGGCCCAGCGGCTGTTCGGCCTCCGGGTGAGGGACCAGAGCGAGACCGTCCAGGGTCCCGCCGCCGGAGTCCAGCCGCCAGGCGGGCGCCGCCGGTACGGACAGCGTGTCCTGCGGGCGCAGCCGGACCAGGCGGGGGACCTTGAACTCGCCGTCACGCAGGGCGAGCTGCGGCTCTCCGGAGGCGACGGCCTCGGCCAGCGCGCCGTACGAGGCGTCCCGCCCGTCCACGTCGGCCAGGACGAACCGGCCGGGGTACTCCGACTGGGCCGTGCGCACCAGACCCCAGACGGCGCTCTGCGCCGGATCCGGCACGTCCTGCGCCTCCACGGCGACAGCACGCTCCGTCATGAGGACCAGCCGGCTGCCGGCGTGCCGCTCGTCGGCCCGCCACGCCTGCACGAGCCCGAGTGCCCGGTGAGCGGCCGACCGCACCGCGTCCGCGTCGTCGGACGCGGGCGGGCCGTCGGCGCGGCAGGGCACCAGCACCACGTCGGGGACCCGCCCGCCTGCCTCGCCCGCCCGCAACAGCGCGGCCAGATCCCGGTGCACCCCGGCGGGCGCACCGCCCAGCCGCGCGGCCAGATCCCCCGCGCCCGCGCCCGCGACCGCCCAGTCCGACGCCGCGCCACGGGCCGTCGGCGCCGCGCGTGTCTCCCAGTCCGTCCGGAACAGCCGGTCGTGCACGGCGCTCCCGGCCCCGTCGATCCGGTCGCGGGACGCCGGGCGCAGCACCAGCGCGTCGGCCGACAGCACGAGCGCACCCGTCTCGTCCCAGGCCACCACGGAGACCGCGTCCTCACCCGCCGGCGCCAGCCGCACGCGTAGGCTCGCGGCGCCGACGGCGTGCCGGGTGACACCGCGCCAGACGAACGGCAGCAGGGCCCGGTCCCAGCCGGGGAGCACGACACCCAGCGCGACCCCGTGCAGGGCCGAGTCGAGCAGCGCGGGATGCGCGCCGAACTCTTCGGCCCCGGCACCGTCCGGCAGACCGGCCTCCACGAACAGCTCGTCTCCGCGCCGCCAGGCCGCCCGCAGCCCCTGGAACACCGGCCCGTACTCCAGGCCGGTCTCCGCCATCGAGGGGTAGAGCCCGGTGACGTCCACCGCCTCCCCGCCGTGCGGGGGCCACACGGCCAGGTCCTCGGGTGTGGGGGCGCCCGTCCGTGCGAGGACGCCGGTGGCGTGCGGGGTCCACGGCTCGTCGTCCGCCGCGCCGTCCGGCCGGGAACGCACGTCCAGCGACCGCCGTCCGGACTCGTCCACGGCGCCCACCCGCACCCGCAGGTCGACCGCGCCCTGTCCGGGCAGCACGAGAGGCGTGTGGAACGTCAGTTCCTCCACCTGCTCGCAGCCGGCCCGTTCCCCGGCGTGCAGGGCCAGTTCGAGGAAGGCGGTGCCGGGAAGCAGCGCCCGGCCGAACACCTGGTGATCGGCGATCCAGCCGTGGCCGGCCGTCGAGAGCCGTCCGGTGAGGACCAGTTCGTCGTCGGCGAGGGACACCACCGCGCCGAGCAGCGGATGACCGGCTGCGGCGAGCCCCGCGGAACCGATGGCGGCCGACGGCGCCGGCGCGTCCATCCAGTAGCGGCGCAGCTGGAAGGCGTAGGTGGGCAGGTCGCACGGCCGTGCGCCGCTCGTGACGTAGAACGCCGTCCAGTCGACCGGGACACCACGGGTGTGCAGCCGGGCCAGCGCGGTGGTGAGGGCGAGTTCCTCGCCTCGGTCCGAGCGCAGCGCCGGCGCCAGGTCGGCGTCCGGCGCGGTGAGCGTGTCCCGGCCCATGGCCGACAGCACGCCCTCGGGGCCCAGTTCCAGGAAGGTGCGGACACCCCCGGCCTCCATGACCCGCAGCGCGTCCGCGAACCGCACGGTCCCCCGGGCGTGCCGGACCCAGTACTCCGGATCGCGGATCTCCTCGCCCGTGATCTCCTCGCCGGTCAGCGCCGACACGACCGGCAGAACGGGGGAGTGGAAGGACAGCCCGCCGACGACCCTGCGGAACTCCGGCAGCATGGCGTCCATGAGCGGCGAGTGGAAGGCGTGGCTGACCGTCAGCTCCTTCGTCTTGCGCCCCTCGGCGGCGAAGTGCGCGGCGACCCGACGCACGGCCCCGGCCTCCCCGGAGACCACCACGGAGGACGGGCCGTTCACCGCGGCCAGGCCGATCAGGTCCGCGTGCCGGGCCACCAGCGGCAGCACCTCCTCCTCGGTCGCCTGGACGGCGACCATGGCGCCGCCCTCCGGCAGGGCCTGCATCAGCCGGCCCCGCGCCGCCACCAGCGCCGCCGCGTCCTCCAGCGAGAACACCCCGGCCACGTGGGCGGCGGCCACCTCACCGATGGAGTGGCCCGCCACCTGGTCCGGGTGGACACCCCAGTGGGCGAGCAGCCGGAAGAGCGCGACCTCCAGCGCGAACAGCGCCGGCTGGGTGTACTCGGTCCGGTCGAGCAGCGCGCCCGCGTCCGGCGCCCCGAACACCACCTCGCGCAGCGGCCGCTCCAGATGCGGGTCCAGCGCCGCGCACACCGCGTCGAACGCCTCTGCGAACACCGGTGAGACCGCGTGGAGTTCACGCCCCATCCCGGCCCGCTGACTGCCCTGGCCGGTGAAGAGGAACCCGAGCTTCCCGGGTGTCACCGTGCCCGGGGCGACCCTCGGATCGGGATGGTCCTCGGCGAGCGCCGCCAGCCCCTGGACCAGCTCGTCGCCGCTGCCCGCGACGACGGCGGCCCGGTGGGGCAGGGCCGCCCGCGTGGTGGCGAGCGCGTGCCCGACGTCCGCAGGGTCGAGCGGGCCGCGCTCCTCCAGCCAGGCCAGCAGCGCGCGCGCCTGGCCCCGCAAGGCGTCCTGGCTCCGCGCGGACAGCACCCACGGCACCACGCGGAGCGGAGCGGAGGCGGCCGGGGGAAGGGCGGAGTCGGCGGCGGGCGCCTGCTCCAGGATCACGTGGGCGTTGGTGCCGCTGATCCCGAAGGACGACACCCCGGCGCGCCGGGGCCGCCCGGTGTCCGGCCAGTCGACGGCCCGCGTCAGCAGTTCCAGGTGCCCTGCCGACCAGTCCACGTGCGGCGTCGGCTCGTCGACGTGCAGGGTCTGCGGCAGCACGCCGTGCTGCATCGCCAGCACCATCTTGATGACGCCGACGACCCCGGCAGCCGCCTGGGTGTGCCCGACGTTGGACTTCACCGAGCCCAGCCACAGAGGTTCGGCGCGGTCCTGCCCGTACGTGGCCAGGAGCGCCTGCGCCTCGATCGGGTCGCCCAGGGTGGTGGCCGTGCCGTGCGCCTCGACCGCGTCGACGTCCTGCGGGGCCAGCCGCGCGTCCGCCAGCGCCTGCCGGATCACCCGCTGCTGGGAGGGGCCGTTCGGCGCGGCGAGGCCGTTGCTCGCACCGTCCTGGTTCGTCGCGCTGCCGCGCACCACGGCCAGGACCCGGTGGCCGGCCCGCCGGGCGTCGGACAGCCGCTCCAGCAGCAGGACACCGACGCCCTCGGACAGCCCCGTGCCGTCCGCCGCCGCCGCGAAGGACCGGCACCGCCCGTCCGCGGACAGCCCGCGCTGCCGGCTGAAGCCCTGCAGCTGTGCGGGCGTGGTCATCACGGTGACACCGCCCGCCAGCGCGAGGGAGCACTCGTCCCGGCGCAGCGCCTGGCACGCCGCGTGGATCGCCACCAGCGACGCCGAACAGGCGGTGTCGACGGTCACCGCGGGGCCTTCCAGGCCGAGCGTGTACGAAATGCGGCCGGAGAGCACACTCGCCGCCCCCGCGGTCAGGAAATACCCCTCGTACTCCCCGAGGTCGGCCGGCCGGACACGCGTCGCGTAATCCTGGAACGCCGTTCCCAGGAACACGCCCGTGCGGCTGCCGTGCAGCGCCGTCGGGTCGATTCCGGCCCGCTCCAGCGTTTCCCACGACGTCTGCAGCAGCAGCCGCTGCTGCGGGTCCATGGCCACCGCCTCGCGGGGGCTGATCCCGAAGAACTCCGCGTCGAATCCGGCCAGGTCGGTGAGGAAACCGCCGTGGCGCGTGTAGATGGTGCCGGGCCGGTCCGGGGCCGGGTCGAACAGCGCGTCGAGGTCCCAGCCCCGGTCCGCCGGGAACTCGGACACGGCGTCGCCGCCCGCCGCGATGAGCTGCCAGAACTGCTCCGGGCTGCGCACATCGCCCGGGAGGTGACAGCCCATGGCGACGATGGCGATCGGCTCGTGCCGCGCGGCGGCCAGGTCCTCGTTCTCCCGCCGGAGCCGTTCCGTCTCCTTCATGGACGCGCGCAGGGCATCGACGATCTTGTCCGGCGAAGTAGCCATGACCCCTCACAGATCGGTTTCCTCGGAAAATCGGTCGTTTCGCGTGCGGTCTCCCGCTCGCCTACTGCTCGCCGAGCATCAGCCGCACCAGATCGTCGACGTCCAGTTCGTCTATGTGCTCTTCCGCCTCCTGGATCTCCCTCGCACGTTCCCGGTCCCTTTCGCCGGCCGCCGCGGCGGTGTCCGCGGATTCGCCCGCGTCCTGCGGAAAAGCGGTGGCCACCAGGAAATCGGCCAGTTTCTCCAGCGACGGGTGGTCGAACACCACGGTGACCGGCAGGCTCAGGCCGGTGTGGTCCTGGAGCCGGTTGCGCAGTTCCACCGCGATCACGGAGTCGACGCCCAGGTCCTTGAACGGCGAGCGGTCGCCGACCTGGCTCTCGTCGGCGTGTCCGAGGACGGTCGCCACCTGGGTGCGGGCGAGCGCGGCGGCGGCCTCCCTGCGCCGGCCCGGACTCAGCCCGGCGAGCCGCTCCGTCAGCGTCCCCGCCGCCGGGGCGCCGTCCTGCGGCCGCGTCTCCCGCAGCGCGTCGCGCACCTCGGGCAGTTCGGTGAGCAGCCGGCTCGGTGTCGTCGCGGAGAACGCCGCGAAGAACGTCTCCCAGACCACGTCCGTGATCACCGGTGACGACGTGTCGAGCGCGCAGTGCCGCAGGTTCTCGACCGCCTGCCGCGGTGCCATGAGCCTGATCCCCTGCCGGGCCAGCGCCTTGTCCAGGCCGTCGCGCGACGTCATGCCGCCGCCGTCCCACGGGCCCCAGACCACCGAGGCGGCCACCAGCCCCTGTGCCCGGCGGTGGGCCGCCAGGCCGTCCAGGAAGGCGTTCGCCGCCGCGTACGCGCCGTGGCCCGCGCTGCCCCACAGCGCCGAGACGGACGAGAACAGTACGAACGCGTCCAGGTCCCGGTCGCGCGTGAGGTCGTGCAGGTGCTGCGCGGCGTCGGCCTTGGCCCGCACCACGTCCGCGAAGCGCCGCGGGGTCAGCGAGCCGAGCGGGACGCTCTCGATCGCCCCGGCCGCGTGGACGACCGCCCGGACGCCGGCGCCGTCCGCGTCCAGCGCCGCCAGCAGCCCGGCGAGCGTCCCGCGGTCGGCGACGTCGCCGGCCACGATGTCGACCTGGACCCCGAGGCCGGTCAGCTCCGCCTCCAGCTCGACGGCGCCCGCCGCCTCCCGGCCGCTGCGGCTCACCAGCACGAGGCGCTCCGCCCCGTTGTCCGCCAGCCAGCGCGCGGCATGTGCGCCGAGCGCACCGGTGCCGCCGGTGACGAGGACGGTGCCGCGGGGCGTCCATCGCCCCGCGCCGGAGGTGTCCCGCCGGGGCGCGCGCAGCAGCCTGCAGACGTACACCCCCGAGGGCCGCAGTGCGAGTTGGTTCTCGCCGTCCGGACCGGCCAGCACGGCGGGCAGCCGCCCGACGACCCTGCTGTCCTCCTGCTCGGGCAGATCCACCAGGCCGCCCCACCGCTGGGGGAACTCCACCGCCGCGACCCGGCCGAGCCCCCAGATCTGGGTCTGCTCGGGCCTGGTCACCGAATCACCGGCGCCGGCCGTCACCGCACCCCGGGTCACGCACCACAACCGGGCGGACATCCCGGCGTCCCCGAGGGCCTGGAGCAGCGTCAGGACGGCGTCCAGGTGCGCGGACGCCGAAGGGAGCACCGGCCCCGCGTCCGGCCCCGGCAGCGCCAGCACCCCGGCAGGTTCCGGCCCTTCCGAGGCCACGGACCGCAGCCGTTGCGCCAGCTCCTGGCGGCCGATCCCCGCCGGCACCACCAGCGAGACCGCCTGCGCGCCGCTCCTGTCCAGGGTCTCCACGACGGCCGCCGTCAGCCGCTCGTGCTCGACGCCTTCAGGGACGACCACCAACCACCGGCCGGACAGGACGCCCGCCGGAACCTTCGGCAACGGCTGCCAGGCGATCCGGTAGGACCAGGAGTCGGCGGCGGCATGTTCGCGCTGCCGGCGGCGCCACGCGGTCAGCGCCGGCAGCAGCGCCCGCAGAGCGTCCGGTTCCCCGGCCCCGATCTCGGCGGCCAACTCCTGCTCGTCGCCGCGTTCCACCATGTTCCAGAACCGTCGTTCCGGGTCGTCGCCCGGCACGGTCACTGCCTGCGGGGCGGACGCCGTCAGCCAGTACCGCTGGTGCTGGAAGGCGTAGGTCGGCAGATCGACCCGCGCCGCACCGGACCCGGCGAAGACGGTCCGCCAGTCCACCGAGGCCCCGAGGACGTACGCCTGCGCGAGCGAGGTCAAGAAGCGCCGGGGACCGCCGTCCTCGCGCCGCAACGACCCCACCACCGCACCGGACCCGCCGAACGTCTCGACGGCTTCCTGGGCACCGACACTCAGCACGGGGTGCGGGCTGACCTCGACCAGGAGCGTGTGCCCCTTCTTCAGGGCCGTCCCCATCGCCCGCTCGAACTGGACGGGTTCCCGCAGGTTGCGGTACCAGTACTCGGCGTCCAGCTCACGGGTGTCCAGGAGCTCCCCGCTCACCGTCGAGTAGAAGGGGACGTCGCCGCGCCGGGGCTCGATCCCGCGCAACTCCTCCAGCAGCCGCTCACGGATCGTCTCGACCTGCGCGGAGTGCGCCGCGTAACTCACCGGGATCTGTTTGGCCCGCACACCCTCGGTGGCGCAGGCGGCCAGCACCTCCTCCAGCGCCCGCTGTTCCCCGGAGACGACCACCGACGACGGCCCGTTGACCACCGCGATGTCCAGGCGCTCGTCCCAGCACGGCAACTGCCGTACCCGCTCGGCCGACAGCGCCACCGACACCATGCCGCCCAGACCGGAGATCTCGGTCAGCGCCCGGCTGCGCAGGGCGACGATCCTCGCGGCGTCCTCCAGCGAGAGCCCACCCGCCACACAGGCCGCGGCGATCTCGCCCTGGCTGTGCCCGATCACCGCGCTGGGGCGCACGCCGTGGGACTCCCAGAGCCGGGCGAGCGAAACCATCACCGCGAACAGCGCCGGCTGCACCACATCGACCCGCTCCAGCGTCGGCGCGCCGGGGGTGCACCGCAGGACGTCCAGGAGCGACCAGTCCACGACGGATCCGAGCGCCGCGTCGCACGCGTGGATCCGCTCGCGGAACACCGGTGAGGAGTCCATGAGTTCCACCGCCATCCCAGCCCACTGCGCCCCCTGGCCGGGAAAAACGAACACGGTCTCGGCGCCGCTCACCGCGGTGCCGCGCACCACGTTCTCCGAGGGGGTGCCCCGCACCAGCGCGTCCACCGCGGACAGCAGCTCGCACCCCTCACCGCCGATCAGCACGGCACGGTGCTCGAACGCGGACCGAGTGGTGGCCAGCGACAGCCCGATGTCGGCAGGAGCGAGGTCCTCACGGCCGTCGAGACAGGTCCGAAGGGCGGCAGCCTGGTCGCGCAGGGCCTCGGGCGTCTTCGCCGACAGCGTCCACGGCAGCACGTCCGCCGGTGCCGGGGCCGTTTCCAGGACCCGGTCGTGGCCGCCGGACGCGCTCGGCGCTTCGGCGGGGGCCTGTTCGAGGATGGCGTGGACGTTCGTTCCGCTGATGCCGAACGAGGAGACAGCCGCCCTGCGCACCCGCTCGCCCTCCGGCCACGGTGCCGCCTCGGTCAACAGGGCCACCGAGCCCGAGGACCAGTCCACGTGCGGCGTCGGCTCGTCGACGTGCAGGCTGGCGGGCAGCCGCCCGTTGCGCAGAGCCATTACGATCTTGATCACCGAGGCGACTCCGGCGGCCGCCTGAGTGTGGCCGATGTTCGACTTCACCGAGCCGAGCCACAGCGGCCGGTCGCCCGAACGGCCTCGGCCGTAGGCGGCCACCAGGGCCTGCGCCTCGATCGGATCACCCAGCTTCGTGCCGGTGCCGTGCGCCTCCACCGCATCGACGTCCTGCGGCGTGAGCCGGGCGTCGGCCAGCGCCTGCCGGATCACCCGCTCCTGCGACGGCCCGTTCGGAGCCGTCAGCCCGTTGCTCGCGCCATCCTGGTTGACCGCCGAACCACGGACGAGCGCGAGGACCGGATGACCGAGGCGCTGGGCGTCCGACAGACGCTCCAGCACCAGCATGCCCACGCCTTCGCTCCAGCCCGTACCGTCGGCCGACCGGGCGAACGGCTTGCAGCGGCCGTCGGGCGCCAGGCCGCGTTGCTGGGCGAACTCCACGAACATGCCCGGCGTCGCCATCACAGTCACCCCGCCGGCCAGTGCCAGCGTGCACTCACCGTGCTGCAGGGACCGGCGCGCCATGTGCAGGGCGGCGAGCGAGGAGGAGCAGGCGGTGTCCACGGTGACCGCGGGGCCCTCCAGACCGAGGGTGTACGCCACCCGCCCCGAGACGACGCTCGCCGTGTTGCCGGTCAGCGCGAAGCCCTGGGTGCCCTCGGCCGGTTCACCCAGCCGGGGCCCGTAGTCCTGCGTCATCGCCCCCGCGAACACGCCGACCTGGCTGCCTCGTAGCGACAGCGGGTCGATCCCCGCCCGCTCCAGCGCCTCCCAGGAGGTCTCCAGCACCAGCCGCTGCTGCGGATCCATCGCCAGCGCCTCACGCGGGCTGATCCCGAAGAACCCCGCGTCGAATGCGGCCGCGTCGTAGAGGAAGCCCCCCTCCCGCGCGTACCGGACCTCCGGGTTCTCCGGGTCGCGCAGCTCACCGGTGTCCCAGCCGCGGTCGTCGGGAAAGGCGGACACGGCGTCCCTGCCCTCGGACACCAGGCGCCACAGGTCCTCCGGCGAGCGGACCTCCCCGGGGAACCGGCATCCCATGCCCACGATGGCGATCGGCTCGAATTGCGGGGCCGCCACCGGCAGACTGCCGGTGGCCGGCTCCTCGCCCGCCAGTAGGGACTGCAGGAAGCGAGCCAGCTCGTCCGGCGTGGGGTGGTTGTAGATCAAGGTGGGCGCCAGCTGTGCCAGTCCGGTCGCCTCGGCGATGCGGTCGCGGAACTCGACTGCGGTGAGCGAGTCGAACCCCAGCTCCTTGAACGTCCTGCCGCCGTCGACGAGATCGGACGACATGTGCCCGAGTACCGCCGCCACGCTCATCCGCACGAGCTGCGGCATGTCCGCCTCGGCAGCGGCGACGACCGGCTCCGCGGCCGGCGCGACACCGCTCGTCGGATCGAGCACCGCGTCGCCGTGCTGTCCTGCGGCAGGCTCGCCCGGCGCGCCGAGCCAGAAGGAACGGCGCTGGAAGGCGTACGTCGGCAGGTCCGGCCGCGCGTCGGCCCAGCCGGTGAACGGCTCCCAGTCCACCCGCGCGCCGCATGCGAACGCCTCGGCCAGTGCGGTGGCCACCGTACGGTCCTCCGGCTGGCCCCGGCGCAGCAGCGGGACGATCGCGGCGCCGGACGGTGTCCCCTCGACGGCGAGGCTCTCGCGGATCATCGAGGTCAGGCCCCCGGGGCCCACCTCCAGGTAGTTCGTGACGCCTTCCGACCGCAGGAGACGGACACCGTCGAAGAAGCGCACGGACGCCCGGATGTGACGGGTCCAGTAGTCCGGCGACCGGAGTTCGTCCACTGTGGCGAGACGTCCTGTGACGTTGGAGACGACCGGAAGCTCCGGGGTGCCGTAGTCCAACTGCGCGGCGACGGCACGGAACTCGTCCAGCACACCGTCCATGTGCGGTGAGTGGAACGCGTGGCTGACCTTGAGCCGCTTGGTCCTGCGACCCCTCGCCTCGAACTGCGCGGCGACATCGGCGACGGCTCTCGGGTCACCGGAGATCACCGTGGCCCGTGGCCCGTTGACCGCGGCGACCGAGACCTCCTGGTCCAGCCCGGACAGGGCCGCGCGGACCTCCGTCTCGTCGGCCTCCAGCGCCACCATGGCGCCGCCCTCGACGGCCTGCTGCATCAGCCGTCCGCGGGCCGTGACGAGGGTGCAGGCGTCCTCCAGGGAGAACACTCCGGCGACATGGGCCGCGGCGATCTCTCCCACGGAGTGCCCGAGCAGGAAGTCCGGACGCAGCCCGCACCGCTGGAGCAGGCGAGCGAGCGCTACCTCCAGTGCGAACAGCGAGACCTGGGCGAAGTCCGTCCGGTCGAGCAGCGCGGCCTCGGGTGTACCGGGTTCCGCGAAAAGGACATTCTGGAGCCGGTGGGGCAACCGGGTGTCCAGCCGGTCGCACACCTCGTCCATCGCCTCGGAGAACGCCGGAACCGTCGCGTGGAGCCGACGCCCCATCCCGGTACGCTGGCTGCCCTGGCCCGTGAAGAGGAACGCCGTCCCGCCCGCACCCCGCGCGGAGCCCCGCACCACGTTCGCGGCGGGCACACCGCGCACCAGCGCGTCCAGACCGCTCAGGAAGTCGTCCCGGTCGCTGCCCAGAACCACCGCGCGCTCCTCGAACGCCATGCGGTGCGCGGCGAGCGAGCCCCCGACGCTCTCCGGATCCAGCCCGGGATGCGTGATGACGTGCTCGCGGAGCCGCTCCGCCTGCGAACGGAGCGCGGCACGGGACCTCCCCGAGACCACCCAGGGCAGCAGCGAGGGACCCTCGGCACGCCGGCCGCCGACGGCTGCGGGGGACACGGCTGCCAGATGACGGTCCGAGAGCACCACATGACAGTTCGTGCCGCCCATGCCGAACGAGCTGACACCCGCCAGGAACGGCCCGTCGCCACGAGGCCGTCGGCTCAGCGCGGTCTGCACGCGCAGGTTCCACGCCTCGAAGGGGATCCGTGGGTTGGGCGTACGGAAGTTCAGACTCGCCGGAATCTCCTGATGCCTGATGCACAGGACCGTCTTGATGAGCCCGGCGATACCGGCCGCAGCTTCCAGATGCCCGATGTTCGTCTTCACGGACCCTACCAACAGCGGTGTGTCGGCCGTCCGGCCCGAGCCGAACACCGAACCGAGTGCGGCGGCCTCGATCGGATCACCCTTCTTCGTACCGGTGCCGTGAAGTTCCACGTAGTGCACGCCGGCCGGGTCGACACCCGCCTTCCGGTACGCCGAGCGCAGCACCTCTTCCTGCGCACGGGCCGTGGGCACGGTGAGCCCTTCGCCCGCGCCGTCGTTGTTCATCGCGGTGCCCTCGATGACGCAGTACACGCGGTCGCCGTCGGCGAGCGCGCGGGAGAGAGGCTTGAGGACGACCATCCCGGCGCCCTCGCCGCGGACGTAGCCGTTGGCGCGGGCATCGAAGGTGAAGCACCGGCCGTCGGGAGACAGCCCGCCGAACTTCTCGGAGTACACGGTGCTCTCCGGAGCGAGACCGAGGTTCACCCCGCCTGCCAGCGCGAGGGACGCCTCACCTCGCCGCAGGCTCTCGGCGGCCATGTGCACGGCCACCAGGGAGGAGGACTGCCCCGTATCGATCACCATGCTGGGCCCGCGCAGATCGAGGGCGTACGACACCCGGTTGGCGATGATGCCGCGATGGACGCCGGTCATGCTGTGCTGGGTGGCTGATCCCGCACCAAGCCGGTGCAGTACGGTGGCGTAGTCGTCCCACATGGCGCCCACGAAGACGCCCGCATCACGGCCTTTCAGGCCGGCCGGCACGATCCCTGCGTCCTCGAACGCCTCCCAGCTCAGCTCGAGGGCGAGCCGCTGCTGCGGATCCATGGCAGCCGCTTCGCGAGGAGAGATGTCGAAGAAGTCCGAATCGAACTGATCGACGTGGTCGAGGAAGCCGCCCGCGCCGAAACCGCTTCGACCCTCCCTCGGTTTTTCTGAAACCGCGCTCACGCCGTCATGGAGCAGCGCCCAATAAGCTGCGGGATTCGCGGCACCGGGAAATCTGCAGGCCATTCCCACGATTGCAATCGGATCGTCGTTGAGGCGGTCGCCCTCATAGGGGAACGCCTGGCCGGTACGCATAGAACTCCCAACGGCCGACATCGGAGGAATGTCAAGCGCCATGCCTCGGGTCTGGATTCTGACCTCCGGCTCGGAGCCGGGACTTTCGGCGTGAAGTGGCTCAGGGCGAGCGAGGTGCCATCTGCCTGCCTGCCTGCCGACCGCCTGACTGCACTGTCCGGCGTACCTGTCCGCGCTGTTCAGCGAACTGCTGTCGCATGCGGCAGATTCGACGGGAGCACGTGGAAGTTATTAGACCTGACATGATCCCGCACTGTCCAATAGCTAGACTCATGAGGCCGATAAGTTGAGTTATGAGGAATCCGCTGGCTTTCTCTTCGGCCGGCCCGGCACAAGTAAATTGCCCCATTGACAAAGGCGCTCGCAACTTTGTAGCGTCCCGTTCGGTCAGGGGAGGAAACGCCGGGAGTTCAACGGGAAGAGGTGTCCCAGAAATGACCGAGCAGTATACGCCCACTGCGGCGGACGTGGGAAGAATGTACGACCAGTCGACTGGCCTGCTCTCTGAGGTGATGGGGGGAAACATTCACCTGGGGTACTGGCGTGACGGCGACGACGAAGCCTCGGTCGAAGAGGCCACCGACACTTTGACCGACATGGTGGCCGAACGGCTCACACTCTCACCCGGTGCCCGGGTCCTGGATATCGGCTGTGGAAGCGGCAAGCCCGCCGTCCGTATCGCAGGCACATGGGGCGTGCACGTCACGGGTGTCACCATCAGCGCTCAACAGGCGGCCATGGCCGGAGCGCGGCTGGAAGTCGGGGAAGGCGCTGGGCAGGTGTCCTTCCAGCAGGCCGACGGTATGGATCTCCCGTTCGCCGACGCTCACTTCGATCACGTATACGCGATCGAATCGTTCCTGCACATGTCCGATCGTGCCACCGCCATAGCCGAAGCAGCGCGAGTATTGCGTCCTGGCGGCACTCTGGTGGCCGCAAATCCCTATCAGCAAGGTGAGCTGACCCCCCGTGAGGCGGGCATAGTAGCGGACAACCGGAGACTGTTCGAGATTCCTCCGATCGGTGACGCCGACGAATACACCGGACACATGGCCAAGGCCGGCCTGGAGATCGTCGAGATGCTGGACATCGGCGAGAACGTCCGACGCAGTCACACGTTGGCCGCGGACCTCATCCGGCAGGCACAGGGAGCGGACGGCAGTGCCTTCAACGAGGAACTGTCCAGAGCGGCCGACATCATCGAGCGCTTCGGTGAACTCCCGCAGATCGGCTACGGCCTGATCGTCGCCCGTCGGCCCTGAGCCGTCCGACCGGAAGCGGCTTCGGCTGACGCGCCGGCAGAAAGGCGTGGCAGCCGGAGGTCGGG
>NZ_JBHVPD010000057.1:0-21782 GCF_042887525.1 Kitasatospora sp. NPDC057936 | reverse complement strand
GCCGTGCGCGTCCGGCGCGCTCGCGGATTGGGCTGCGGGGGGGCACTAGTGGGGGGGCCGCCGGTGGTGGGGGGGGGGGCGCGGCGCGCCTCCCGCCCGACCTCCGCGCTCGGTTCAGCATCCGGCGCAGTCCGGCGTGCAGAGCCGCACAGTCCTCCGACGGCAGGGCGATCAGACGTGTGCGCGTGAAGTCCGTCGAGGAGGAAGCGGCGAGGTCAGATGATAATGACCTCAACTATTTTGGCTCGCGGCGTCCAGGGCGCGATGCAGGTGGTTCCTGTGCGGTCAGGTCCAGCGACGGCCGTGCTCGAGGAGCCTGCTGTGAGCGGCCGACATCTGGGAACGTGTGACGTCTCCCTCCCGTGTGGCGAGGTACGTGGTGGTGATCGGCGGTACCTCTGGTCTGACCAGGGGGACCAGCGCGCCTTGGGCGACATCGTCGGCACAGAGATAGGTGGGAAGCACGGCGATGCCGACCGATGCCTTGACGGCGGCGAGTACGGCCCGTTGATCGGGAACCACCACATCGGGTGCCGCGGGCACTTCGGCGTGGAAGACCGACCACCAGTAGTGGTCGATGAGCGGTAAGGACTCGGCGCAGGCGATCAGGTGACGGCCCCCGAGGATTTGCGGAGCCTTGCGGGCGAGATGCTTCGCGGGGATCGTCCGCGCGACGTCGGGATGGGCGACCAGGCTCCACTCCTCGTCGTAGAGGGGTAGCGCGCTGATCCCCGTCACGCGGGGGCGCGTCCGGGCAACAACGATGTCGAGCTCGCCCGCGGTCAGCTGGGAGAGCAACGCGTCGGACAGCGCGGGAGTCGTGCGTAACTGCACGCTGTCCAGGAGTAGATCGGCGAGCACGGGCAGGATCCGGTCGCTGATCAGGTCACCGGGAGCACCGATCCGGATCCTGCCGGGCGGGCCACCGCTACTGGAATAGCGCTGCAACACGAAGTTGAGGGCATCGACTGGGCCCTCGGCGTCATGCGCAAGGGAATCGGCGGCCGGCGTGGGTTTGGACCCGGTGGCCTGACGCACGAACAGACGCGTCCCGACCCTCTCCTCCAGCAGCCGGATCTGATGCGTGACCGCAGGCTGCGAGATGTGCAGTTTCCGGGCCGCACCCCCGAAGGATCCCGTCCGGTAGACCTCCATGAAGGTACGGAGCCAGCCCGGGTTGAGCGGCTCCGTCTCCTCCCGGTGCACCTGCGCCTGTGCACGTTGCCGCGAGTGAGATGTCGTGTCTGTTGCGAGTACGCGTGGGGAAGACATGCGGATCTCCATGAAGTCAGCAGGTCGGTCGTGGTGTGGGGAGAAGGGAGCCGTGTCGTTCGATGTCCTCCCGCCCGATGGCGAGCCGCCGCGCTGCGGGCCGGGCACGGACAGGAAGCAGTCCGAGGGCGGGGGAACGAGAAGCCGCACAGGCTCCACTGCTCCGCGGCTACGACAAGGAGGCTGCACGCCTGGGAAGCCGGGGGCCGTGTCTCCAGAAGAGGATCGATTCCCCAGGTCCAGGCGGCAAGGCGTGCTGTGTCGGCGAGGTCGAGATCGTAGGCGTCGGCCGTTGGGCGAGTGGCGAAGCGGACCTAGAAGTCGACGGGGTGCACGCCGGGTGAGGGGCGGCAAGAGGACGGACATGACGAGGAGCCACAGGAGGACCCTGTTCGGCAGGCGGCGACTTGCTTTCGCGGCCGGGCGGAACCATTCGGTCACCGTCACGTGCGTGGCCGAGACGGTCGGCACGATGAAGGAGCGACCCGGCAGCGCGCCGAGCGCGTGGTTCCTCGGATCGCGCCTGAAGGCGTGGGCGAGTGGCGTGGTTGCCTCGGATGCGCACCTCAGTGCCGCAGGAAACGTTCGAGCCGGCTGACGAGATCGCCCACGCCGGGCGGCACCGAGGCCGGAAAGGGGCTTCTCTCGTGCGAGGAGGCGGTGGAGACGGGGATCCCGACAGGGCATTCGACAGGGAACGCCGGTGACGAAGGTTGAGACTCTGTATCAGGTCTCCCCATTTTCTCCTTATATGATGGCCCTTCAATGCTCCCCGTTTCCCCGTCCATAGCACTGTTCGTACTGCCCATGGTCTAACAGGAGCGTCCTTCTCGAAAGGTCCTGTCTCGGCCACATGGCCGATTGAACCCATTGCCCGGTACTGTCCGTTCAGTCGGCAAAACTACGAGTTGGGTGCAGAGGAAGGCCTGGGTTCTGCCGGTCGCTCCACGTTTGGGGTAGACGCCGCTGAGGTGGTTCTCCACGGTCCTCTCGGAGGCGTTGAGCCTGCGAACGATGTGCCGATTCCCAGTTCACCGGTCGGTGTACGTTCTCGGAAGTGAGGTTCCCCCGAGGTGCGGAAGGTTGCCGGAGACAGGAGTTGTACCCTGACCCTGGCATGACGGCGCCCTGTCAGAGGCGGCCCGCTGCGGGAGAGACAGTTGGCGGTGTGGGGACGTCGGACTCATGAGATCTGTGACCGTGGTGGGAGAGACTGGTTATGCGTGCCATGCGGTACGAGCGGTTCGGCGGCCCCGAGGTCCTCGTGGAGGCCGATGTGCCGACCCCCGTGGCAGGGCCGGGCGAGACCCTGGTCCAAGTGGACGCCGCAGGCGTCAATTTCGGCGACATCAAGCAGATCGCGGGCGAGCACACTGACGGCCCATACGCTCCTCAAGGTCCGTTGCCACGTGTTCCGGGCATGGAGGTGGTGGGCCGGACGGCTGCTGGACGACGAGTCCTCGGCTATGTGCGGCAGGGCGGTTACGCCGCACAGGCGGTCGTCGCCGACCGCGACCTGATCGCCTTGCCGGAGAATGTGAGCGAGGGTAAAGCGCTAGCCGTTCTCGTGCAGGGGCTGACGGCATGGCATCTGCTGCGGTCGGTCGCGCGCATCAGACCCGGGGAGAGCGTGGTGGTCCATGCCGCCGCGGGCGGGACGGGCAGCCTCGTCGTCCAGTTGGCCCGAGAGTTCGGAGCAGGGCGAATCATCGCCACGGCGTCGTCCGACGACAAACGAGCCTTCGCTCTCGAAGCCGGCGCGGACGCGGCGATCGACGGTGACGCGGAGGGCTACCGGGAACGGATCCTTGACGCCAATCACGGACGCCCAGTCGACATCATCCTGGACGCTATCGGAGGCTCCGTCCTCGACAGCGCCCTGGACACGCTCGGATACCTCGGCCGACTGGTCACCTACGGCGCCTCGTCCCGGCAGCCGGCCTCCGCGATCCCTCCGAGCCGACTCGCGGTGGACAGCATCACCGTCGCCGGCTTCTGGCTCGTCCCGCTCCTCGCCAAGGATGGCGCCGGCAGCGTGGCACTGGCGGAGCTGCTCGACCTCACGGCACGGAGTCGCCTACGGCCCCTGGTCGGAGCGGAATACGACCTGTCCCGGGCCCGCGATGCGCACGAGAACCTACTCGGGCGCCGATCGAAGGGCAAACTCGTTCTCCGCCCGTGAGTGGACGTTACCGGCGTCGGCTCGTCAGGGTGACGTTGGGATATCGAGGGTGAGGGCGGTTCCGGCGATGAAGCCGTCGAGAAGTTCGGGCCGGTACTGGAGGCGTTTGAGCCGGTTGCGGACGAGGTTCTCCAGACGGTCGAGGGCCACGACAGCGAGGTTGGCCAGACTGCGTCTGACGTGCGCCCACACCCACTCCGCGGGTTCAGGTCGGGCGAGCCGGCGGGCAGCAGGAACATCGCCAGCCACTCGCGCTGGTCGATCAACTCCCGCATCCTGCGGGAGACATGGGTGTTCAATCGGTCCCACACCAACACGACCGGCGCGCGGACGAGCTGGTGGACACCGTCGATCAGGGCGATGAAGTCCTTCTCGTTCATGCTGCGCCGCGTGCCCTTGCCCTCCGGTGGGAGACCAGACGGTGGCACAGCCGGGTACGCGATCCGGGCCGCATGGCGATCATCCCGGCCACCGACAGGCGCCCCGAGCGCCGTCCGCTCACCGTGACGACCGACGTGATGCCACGCCGGCCCCAAGTGCGTCCTCAGAGCGGACACTTGTCGGGTGCCTGGAGGAACGCGACGTGCGAGAAAAGCGAACGAGTACGTGGTCGGCGGGAAATGGCCGCACGCCATCCCCGCCGCGAACCAACTACGACTTCCAGTCACACCGGGAGCCTGCGCCCGGTCGATCGGGCAAGGTTAAAAACAAGCAGGCGTGATTGCTTTTTTCTCCGGCCGGTGCCACGCTGCTGCCCGGCGGTGGCCGTCGGGTGGCCGTCAACTCACCGGCAGGGGAGGCGCATTGGTGCGCGCGCGTGCGGGTTTGCGGATCGGGAACGCTTCGGGGTTCTACGGCGACCGGTTCGCGGCGGTCCGGGAGATGCTCACCGGCGGGCCGCTGGACGTGCTGACCGGGGACTACCTGGCGGAGCTGACGATGCTCATCCTGGCCAGGGACCGCCTGAAGGACCCGTCGCTGGGGTACGCGCGGACGTTCCTGCGGCAGATGGAGGAGTGCCTGGGCCTCGCCCGCGAGCGCGGGGTGCGGATCGTCGTCAACGCGGGCGGGCTCAACCCGGCCCGGCTCGCGGGCGAACTGCGCAAGCTGGCCCTGCGGTACGGGATCGCAGCCGCCGTGGCCCACGTCGAGGGCGACGACCTGCTCCCGCGCATCGCCGAACTCGGGCTGCCCGATGGACTGTTGGCCGCCAATGCCTACCTCGGCGGGTTCGGGATCGCGGCCTGCCTGGCCGAGGGCGCGGACGTCGTCGTCACCGGCCGGGTCACCGACGCGGCCCTGGTGGCGGGCCCGGCGATCGCCCACTTCGGCTGGACCCCGGCCGACCTGGACGCCCTCGCCGGCGCCGTCGTCGCCGGCCACGTCCTGGAATGCGGAGCGCAGGCCACCGGCGGGAACTACGCGTTCTTCCGGGAGCACGACGTGACGAGGCCCGGCTTCCCGATCGCCGAGCTGCATGCCGACGGCTCCAGCGTGATCACCAAGCACCCGGGCACCGGCGGCGCCGTCACCACCGGCACCGTCACGGCCCAACTCCTGTACGAGACCACGGGTTCGCGCTACCTCGGGCCGGACGTCACGGCCCGGCTCGACACCGTCCGCCTCACCCAGGAGGGCCCCGACCGGGTCCGCGTCGACGGTGTGCGCGGCGAGGCGCCGCCCGCCACGCTCAAGGTGGGCCTCAACAGCCTCGGCGGCCACCGCAACGAGGTCGTGTTCGTCCTCACCGGGCTCGACATCGAGGCCAAGTCGGAGCTGGTGCAGCGGCAGTTGGAGGCGGCCATTCCGCCCGGCCGCCGCCCGGCCGAGCTGACCTGGACCCTCGCCCGCACCGACCACCCGGACGCGCCCACCGAGGAGGGCGCCTCCGCGCTGCTGCGCCTGACCGCCCGGGACCCGGACCCGTCCAAGGTCGGGCGCGAACTCGGCAAGGCCGCCGTCGAGTTGGGCCTTGCCGGCTACCCGGGCTTCCATCTGACCGCGCCTCCAGGCCCGGGCGCGCCGTACGGGGTGTTCACCGCCGCGTACGTCGACGCGAAGGCCGTGGAGCACACCGCCGTCCTCCCGGACGGTCGTCACGTGAGCATTCCCCCTGGGCAGGTCGGCCCTCAAGCGCCGGACGCCGACGGGCCGTTGGAGCTCCCGGAGCCGCTCCCCGCCGGCCCCAGCCGCCGGGCTCCGATCGGCCTGGTGGCCGGAGCCCGCAGCGGTGACAAGGGCGGCGACGCCAACCTCGGCGTCTGGGCCCGTGACGACGAGGGCTGGCGCTGGCTCGCGCACACCCTCACGGTCGACCGGCTGCGCGAACTCCTCCCCGAGGCCCAGGACTTGCCCATCACCCGGCACGTGCTGCCCAACCTCCGCGCGCTCAACTTCGTCATCACCGGCCTGCTCGGCGAGGGCGTCGCCGCCCAGCACCGCTTCGACCCGCAGGCCAAGGCGCTGGGGGAGTGGCTGCGTGCCCGATGTGTCGATGTCCCCGAAACGCTCCTCGACCGCACGGAGGCGTCGTGACCGTCCTTCCCACCCGCGTCGACCCGGCCGCGCCCGACCACGCCGAGCACCGCGCCGCGATGCTCGACAAGCTCGCCGCCCTCGACGCCGAGCACGCCAAGGCGCTGGCCGGCGGCGGCCCCAAGTACGTCGAACGCCACCGCGCCCGCGGCAAGTTGCTGCCGCGCGAGCGGATCGAGCTGCTGATCGACGAGGACTCGCCGTTCCTGGAGCTCTCCCCGCTGGCGGCCTGGGGCAGCGACTACCCGGTGGGCGCCGCGCTGGTCACCGGCATCGGCGTCGTCGAGGGCGTCGAGTGCGTGATCACCGCCAACGACCCGACGGTCCGCGGCGGCGCCAGCAACCCGTGGACGCTGCGCAAGGCCCTGCGCGCCAACGAGATCGCGCTCGACAACCGCCTCCCGCTGGTCAACCTGGTCGAGTCCGGCGGCGCCGACCTGCCCAGCCAGAAAGAGATCTTCATCCCCGGCGGCGCCCTCTTCCGCGACCTCACCCGGCTGTCCGCCGCCGGGATCCCCACCGTGGCCGTGGTGTTCGGCAACTCGACGGCCGGCGGCGCCTACGTGCCGGGCATGTCCGACCACACCGTGCTGGTCAAGGAACGCGCCAAGGTGTTCCTCGGCGGCCCGCCGCTCGTGAAGATGGCCACCGGGGAGGAGGCCGACGACGAGTCGCTCGGCGGCGCCGAGATGCACGCCCGCACCTCCGGCCTGGCCGACCACTTCGCCGTCGACGAGGCGGACGCGCTGCGCCTCGCCCGCCGGATCGTCGCGCGGCTGGACCACCGCAAGCCGGGCCCGGGGCCGGACGCGTCCGCCGAGCCGCCGAAGTACGCCGAGGAGGAGCTGCTCGGCATCGTCCCGGGCGACCTCAAGGTGCCGTTCGACCCGCGCGAGGTGATCGCCCGGATCGTCGACGGCTCCGACTTCGACGAGTTCAAGCCGATGTACGGCCCGAGCCTGGCCACCGGCTGGGCCCGCCTGCACGGCTACCCGGTCGGGATCCTCGCGAACGCGCAGGGCGTGCTGTTCAGCGCGGAGTCCCAGAAGGCCGCCCAGTTCATCCAGTTGGCGAACCAGCGGAACACCCCGCTGCTGTTCCTGCACAACACCACCGGCTACATGGTGGGCAAGGACTACGAGCAGGGCGGGATCATCAAGCACGGCTCGATGATGATCAACGCCGTCTCGAACTCCACGGTGCCGCACCTCTCGGTGCTGATGGGCGCCTCTTACGGCGCCGGCCACTACGGCATGTGCGGGCGGGCGTACGAGCCGCGGTTCCTGTTCGCCTGGCCGAGCGCCAAGTCCGCGGTGATGGGCCCGCAGCAACTGGCCGGAGTGCTGTCGATCGTCGCCCGCCAGTCGGCCGCCGCGAAGGGGCAGCCGTACGACGAGGACGCGGACGCCGCGATCCGCGCGATGGTCGAGCAGCAGATCGAGGCGGAGTCGCTCCCGGCGTTCCTGTCCGGCCGGCTCTACGACGACGGTGTGATCGACCCGCGCGACACCCGGACGGTGCTCGGCCTCTGCCTGTCCGCGATCCATAACGCGCCCGTCGAGGGCGCGCGCGGCTACGGCGTCTTCCGGATGTAGAAGCCGGATGGAGAAGGTAGAAGGGGACCTGGAATGATCACCAACCTGCTGGTCGCCAACCGCGGCGAGATCGCCCGCCGGGTGTTCCGCACCTGCCGCGCCCTCGGCATCGCGACCACCGCCGTGCACTCCGACCCGGACGCCGGCGCCCTGCACGTCCGCGAGGCCGACGCCGCCGTCCGGCTGCCCGGCGCCGCGCCCGCCGACACCTACCTGCGCGGCGACCTGATCGTCCGGGCGGCTCTGGACGCGGGCGCCGATGCCGTCCACCCGGGGTACGGATTCCTGTCCGAGGACGCCGGGTTCGCGCAGGCGGTGCTCGACGCGGGCCTCACCTGGGTCGGCCCGCCGCCGGCCGCGATCGCCGCGATGGGCTCCAAGACGGCCGCCAAGCGGCTGATGGCGCAGGCGGGCGTGCCCGTCCTCGACGCCCTCGTCGAACCCGCCGAGGCGGACCTGCCGCTCCTGGTCAAAGCGGCGGCGGGCGGCGGCGGCCGGGGGATGCGCGTCGTCCGCTCGCTGGCGGAGCTGCCGGGCGAGATCGAGGCGGCGAAGGCCGAGGCCGCCAAGGCCTTCGGCTCCGACGAGGTGTTCTGCGAGCGCTACCTGCCCACCGGCCGGCACGTCGAGGTCCAGCTGATGGCCGACGCCCACGGCACGGTCTGGGCGGTCGGCGACCGCGACTGCTCGCTGCAGCGGCGCCACCAGAAGGTGATCGAGGAGGCCCCGGCGCCCGGGATCCCCGACGCCGTGCGCACCGCGCTGCACGCGGCCGCCGTCTCCGCCGCCCGCGCGATCGGCTACGTCGGCGCGGGCACCGCCGAGTTCCTCCTCGCGGAGGACGGCCGCTTCCACTTCCTGGAGATGAACACCCGCCTCCAGGTCGAGCACCCGGTCACCGAGGCCGTCACCGGACTCGACCTGGTCGCGCTCCAACTCGCCGTAGCCGAGGGGGAGAAGCTCCCCGCCGCACCCCCGCCCACGAACGGCTGCGCGATCGAGGCCCGCCTCTACGCCGAGGACCCGGCGCACGACCACCGGCCCGCCACCGGCACCCTGCACCGCTTCGAACTCACCGTCCCGCACGAGGAGTTCGGCGGCATGCTCCGCCTCGACTCCGGCGTCGAGAACGGCAGCACCATCACGCCGCACTACGACGCGATGCTCGCCAAGGTGATCGCCTGGGCCCCGACCCGCGCGGCCGCCGCCCGCCGCCTCGCCGACGCCGTCGCCCGCGCCCGGCTCCACGGACCCACCACCAACCGGGAGTTGCTCGCCCGAGCACTGCGCCACCCGGCCTTTCTGGAGGGCCGCCTGCACACCGGCTTCCTCGCCGAGCACGCGGCCGACCTCACCGCCCCGGACGACAAGGGCGCGGCGCGGGCGGCCCTGGCCGCCGCCCTCGCCGACGCGGCGGAGCGCCGCACGCCGCTGCCGTCCGGCTGGCGCAACCTCCCGTCCCAGTCGCAGGTCAAGCGTTACCGGGCCGCCGACGGAGGCGAGTTGGAGGTGCGCTACCGCCTCACCCGGGACGGCCTGCGGGCCGACGACCACCCGGACACCGAGCTCGTCGAGCACGAGCAAGAGCACACGCCGGAGAGCGTCACCCTCCGCCACGGCACGATCCGCCGCACCTACCGCGTCGCCCGCTACGGCCCGGACGTCTTCGTCGAGACCCCGGACGGCACGACCGCCCTCACCGTCGTCCCCCGCTTCCCCGACCCCGCCGCGCAGACCGAACCGGGGGCCCTGCTCGCCCCGATGCCCGGCACCGTCATCCGGGTCGCCGCCGCCGTCGGCGACACCGTCACCGCCGGGCAGCCCCTGCTGTTCCTGGAGGCGATGAAGATGGAGCACCGCGTCGTCGCCCCCGCCGACGGCACCCTCGTGGAACTCCGCGCCACCCCGGGCCGGCAGGTCGAAGTCGGCACCCTGCTCGCCGTCGTCAAACCCACCGTCGTCAAACCCACCGTTGTCGCCCAAGAGGCCTGAGGAAGGACCCCGCATGTCCGCCATCGGCAGTCAGCTCCTCGAAACGCCCGAACGCCAGGCCCTGCGTCGCGCCGTCGGCGACCTCGGCCGCCGCTACGGCTCCGCGTACTACCTGGCCAAGGCCCGGGCCGGCGAACCCGCCGACGAACTGTGGGCCGACGCCGGCAAGGCCGGCTACCTCGGCGTCAACCTGCCCGCCGAGTACGGCGGCGGGGGCGGCGGCATCACCGACCTCGCCATCGTCCTGGAGGAACTGGGCACCGCCGGCTGCCCGTTGCTCCTGCTGATCGTCTCCCCGGCGATCTGCGGTACGGTCATAGCCCGGTACGGCACGGACGAGCAGAAGCGCCGCTGGCTGCCGGGACTGGCCGACGGCACCCGGCGGATGGCCTTCGGCATCACCGAGCCCGACGCCGGCTCCAACTCGCACCGGATCTCCACCGTGGCCCGCCGCGACGGCGAGGACTGGCTGCTCACCGGCCGCAAGGTGTTCGTGTCGGGCATCGACCACTCGGACGACGTGCTGTTCGTCGCCCGCACCGAGGACGCCCGCACCGGCAAGCTCAAGCCCTGCCTGTTCGTCGTCCCGCGCGAGACCCCGGGCTTCGAGTTCCGGGCGATCCCGATGGAGCTCGTCGCCCCCGAGAAGCAGTTCCAGGTGTTCCTGGACGACGTCCGGCTGCCCGCCGACGCGCTCGTCGGCGACGAGAACGCGGGCCTGCTCCAGCTCTTCGCGGGCCTCAACCCCGAGCGGATCCTGACCGCCGCGTTCTCGCTCGGCCTCGCCCGCCAGGCCCTCGGCAAGGCCGTCGAGTACGCGAAGACGCGGACGGTCTGGTCGACCCCGATCGGCGCCCACCAGGGCCTCGCCCACCCGCTGGCGCAGTGCGCGGTGGAGATCGAGCTGGCCCGGCTGATGACGCAGAAGGCCGGGCTGCTCTACGACGGGGGCGAGGACCTCGCGGCCGGCGAGGCGGCCAACATGGCCAAGTACGCGGCCGGCGAGGCCGCCGCCCGCACGGTCGACCAGGCGGTGCAGACGCTCGGCGGCAACGGCCTCACCCAGGAGTACGGGCTGGGTGCGCTGCTGGCCGCCACCCGGGTGGGCCGGGTGGCCCCGGTCAGCCGCGAGATGGTGCTCAACTACGTCGCCCAGCACACCCTCGGGCTGCCGAAGTCGTACTGACGGCGGGTCACTTGACGCCGGTCAGGTGGGCGAACACGACGGTGTTGGACTCGTACCCGGTCTTCCGGTCGAACTTGCCGCCGCAGGTGATCACCCGCAGCTCGGCCCGCTCGGTGGCGCCGTACACGAGGGCGTCCGGGAAGTCCTTCTTCGGGAACACCCGGACGGAGTCGATCGTGAACACCGCCGTGCGCCGGTCCTTGCGGGCCACCTCGACGGTGTCGCCGGGGCGCAGCAGCCCGAGCCGGTAGAAGACGGCCGGGCCGGTGCGGTTGTCGGCGTGCCCGATGGTGATGGCGTTGCCGGAGGCCCCCGGCGCCGTGCCGTCGCGGTACCAGCCGGCCAGGTTGCGCTGGTCCATCGGCGGGGGGTTCAGCTGCCGGGAGGCGCTGAGCCCGAGGCCGATGACCGGGGCGTCGACCTTGATCGCGGGGATCCGGATCCTGGTCGGCGGCGAGGCGGGCAGCGGCGGGTGGGCCGGGACCGGCGGGGGCGTGGCCACCGGCGGACGGCCGGGGCTCGGCGCCGGTACGGCCGTGGCGGCCGGGGACGGCAGCGGCGGCCCGTCCCGGCCGTCGGTGCCGACGTGGACGAGCCAGATGCCGCCCGCCGCGAGAGCCAGCGCGACGACCCCGGCCGTGACCGGGCCGGGGCCGCCGCGCGGTACGCGGAAGGGGAGGTCAGGAGTCGGCATTGGTCCCGGGACGGCGGCGCATCGCGCGGATGGTGAGGCCGCCGGCGCCGACGAGCAGCGCGACCCCGCCGATCACCTCGGCGGCGTTGGCCCCGGAGGTGCCGCCGCCACCGGTGGGCACCCCGCCGTGGGGCCCGCCGCTGGGGGAGGCGCTGGGCGAGTGCGCGTGGCTGGGCGAGGTGCTGGGGGAGGTGCTGGAGGACGCGCTCGGTGACGGTGACGGTGACGGCGAGGAGGAGGACGATGACGACGGCGACGAGGACGGCGACGACGAGGGCGACGACGACGGCGAGGGCGACGAGGAGGCGCACGAGACGTCGAAGACCTTGTGCTTGGCCGACCCGTTCTCGCCCACGAACGTCCAGTCGAGCTTGTAGTGCCCGTCCGGCAGGGTGAAGTTGCCGGTGTTCCCGGTGCCGTTGGTGAGCGTGATCGACCCGGCGAGCACCTGCGCCGTGCCGGTCGGCGGCTGCTGCTCGATCGTCCAGTTCACCTGCTGGATCGTGTCGAAGTTGAACGCGTCCAGGTAGAACACGCAGACCTTGGGCTCGTCCCGCGTGTCGCTCACCGGAGTGGTGCTGTTGTGGATCTTGACGTCGCCGTTGTCGCCCGGTGCGGCGAACGCGAGCGGTGCCCCGCCGAGGGCGAGGACGACGGCCGTGGTGGCGGCGGCGAGCAGGCGGCGGCCGCGCGGCAGGGTAGGGGAGGTGGCTCTCACGGTTGGGGTGCTCCAGGTTCCGGGGCCGCTCCCGGGGGCGGGCGGCCGTGGTGCACACCGTCCGACCGGGCGCCCCCCGGCGGCAACTGTGCCACGCGCGCTCCGGCCGTCGTTCCCCACAATGGCCCAGCGTCCCTCCGCTGTCCGTATGCTCCTGAACGCGCCCCCGGCCGACCCGCCCCCGAGACCCGTCGCCGGTCCAGAATCCACCTCAACTTCCTTAGTGGAGGCTTACCTTGGTGTTCCTCAGCGACTTCCCCGACGTACCGACGATCGACCTGCCGATCCACGACGCGGTGCTCGGCGACGCCGAGCGGTACGGCGACCGGCCGGCCCTGATCGACGGCCTCACCGGACGGACCGTCAGCCACGCCGAGCTCGCCGGGTCCGTGCGCAGGGTCGCCGCCGGCCTGGCCGACGCAGGCGTGCGCAAGGGCGACGTGCTGGCGCTCTTCAGCCCCAACACGATCGCGTACCCGATGGCGTTCTACGGCGCCACCCGGGCCGGCGCCACCGTCACCACCGTCTCCTCCCTCGCCACCCCGAACGAGCTCGCCGGCCAGCTGCGCGACAGTGGCGCCCGCTGGCTGGTCACCGTCTCCCACTTCCTGCCCACCGCCGCGAAGGCCGCCGGGCTGCTCGCCGCCGAGGGCCGCCCGCTGCGCGAGATCGTCGTGCTGGACGGCGCCGACGGCCACCGCTCGCTCGCCGACCTGCTCGCCAGCACCGCCCCGGTGCCCGAGGTCCCGATCGATCCCGGCGAGGACGTCGCCGTGCTGCCGTACTCCAGCGGCACCACCGGCCTGCCCAAGGGCGTCATGCTCACCCACCGCTCGATCGCCACCAACCTCGGCCAGGTGGACGCCCTGTACCGCCCCGAGCCGGGTGAACGGGTGCTCGCCGTCCTGCCGTTCTTCCACATCTACGGCCTCGCCGCGCTGCTCAACCAGCCGCTGCGCTGCGGCGCCGCGGTGGTCGTGCTGCCGCGCTTCGACCTGGAGCAGTTCTGCCGCGCCATCGAGGAGCACCGGGTGCAGGCGCTCATCGTGGCCCCGCCGATCGCGCTCGCCCTCGCCAAGCACCCGCTGGTGGAGCGCTTCGACCTGTCCTCCGTCGAGTACCTGCTGTGCGCCGCCGCCCCGCTCGACACCGAGCTCGCCGCCGCCTGCGCCCGCCGCCTCGGCCTGCCGCACCTGCTCCAGGGCTACGGCATGACCGAGCTGTCCCCGGTCACCCACGTCGTCTCCCCGCACGACACCGACCCCTCGCCCGGCGCCGTCGGCCGGATGGTCCCCTCCACGGAACTGCGCGTCACCGCCCTGGACGGCACCCGGACGGACCTCGGGCCCGGCGAGCCCGGCGAGCTCCTGATCCGCGGCCCGCAGGTGATGAAGGGCTACTTCGGCCGCCCCTCCGAGACCGACGCCGTGATCGACGAGGAGGGCTGGCTGCACACCGGCGACGTCGGCTTCGTCGACGACCGCGGCTACCTGCACATCGTCGACCGGGTCAAGGAGCTGATCAAGTACAAGGGCTACCAGGTCGCCCCCGCCGAACTGGAGGCCGTCCTGCTGGGCCACCCGCAGATCGCCGACGCCGCCGTCATCGGCGTGACGGACGCCGAGGGCACCGAGTGTCCCAAGGCCTTCGTCGTCCGGGTGCCCGGCAGCAGGCTCAGCGCCGAGGACGTCACCACGTTCGTCGCCGACCAGGTCGCCCCCTACAAGAAGGTGCGCGCGGTCGAGTTCGTCGAGGCCGTCCCCAAGTCCCCCGCCGGAAAGATCCTCCGCCGCGAACTGCGAGCCCGAGAGGCGGCGGCCCGCTGACCCGTACGCAGGGCGCAGCTGTGAGGATCGACCCGCCGAGCCCCCACCGGAACAGGAACCGCCAGCACCGATGACCAGCCACTCCGCCGTCCGCACCCCCCGGCAGGACCGCAGCCGTGCCACCCGCGCCCGGCTGCTCGCGGCGGCCGTGGACTGTCTGGCCGAACGCGGCTGGCACGGCTCCACCGTCGCCGTGGTCGCCGAACGCGCCGGGGTCTCCCGGGGCGCCGCCCAGCACCACTTCCCGACCCGCGAGGACCTGTTCACCGCGGCCGTCGAGCACGTCACCGCCGAGCGGCTGGCGGCCGTCCGCGCCCACGCGGACGAGCTGCCGGCCGCCGGCCCCGACCGCACCGGGGCCGTCGTCGACATGATCGTGCGCCTCTACACCGGCCCGCTGTTCCGCGCCGCCCTGCACCTGTGGACGGCCGCCGCCACCGAGGAACCGCTGCGCGAGCGGATCATCGCCCTGGAGGGCCACGTCGGCCGCGAGGCCCACCGGGCCGCCGTCGAGTTCCTGGACGCCGACGAGACCCGCCCCGGCGTGCGCGAATCGGTGCAGGCCACCCTGGACCTCGCCCGCGGCCTCGGCCTGGCCAACCTGCTCACCGACGACAGCGCCCGACGATCCGGAGTGATCCGGCAGTGGGCGGGCCTTCTGGAGAGTACGCTGCGCCCGGTACGCCCATGACGCCCGTACGACAGGAGCGACCGGAACGGCCCCCCTCCAAGGGGTCGCCGGGCGGCCGATGTCCGTGCAGTCTGGAGAAGAATCCCGGCCGGCACCGACCGCGAGGCCCACCCGGCCGGGCACGAGCCGAACCGGGGTGCTGCCTGATCATGCACGGACACGAGTGGGACGCGACCGACGCCGCCGGCCCCGCACCGGGTGCCGCCCCCGCACGTCCCGAGGGCCACCGACTGGTCCCGCTCGCCACCGTCCTGGTCCAGGGCGACGGCCTCATCCTGCACTGGAGCGAGGACGCCGAGGCCCTGCTCGGCTTCACCGCCGACGAGGCCGTCGGCAGCTACGCCGCCCGGCTGCTCACCGACGAGCGCGACCGCGGCGAGGTGCTCGCGATCTTCCAGCGGATCATGGACGGCACCGGCACCTCCTTCGTCTTCCCGGTGCGCCACCGCGACGGCCACCGGGTCGAGCTGGAGTTCCGCACCTACCCGATCGCCGGCCCGGGCGGCACCCTCCTCCTGCTCGCCACCGCCTCCGACACCGGCGCCATCCACGAGATCGAGGCCGACCTCGCCGTCCTCGACGGCATCTTCGGCCGCTCGCCGATCGGCATGGCCGTGTACGACACCCAGCTGCGCTACGTGCGGATCAACGAGGCGCTCGCCCGGATGAACGGCGTCCCGGCCGCCGCCCACCTCGGCCGCCGGATATCCGCCGTCCTGCCCGGCATCAACACCGCCGAGATCGAGCAGACCATGAGACAGGTGCTCAGGACCGGCAAGCCCGTCGTGGACGCCCGCTCGCACGGCCGCGTCCCCGGGGACCCGAGGCGCGACCACGCGTGGTCCGCCTCCTACTTCCGCCTGGAGGACTCCACCGGCCGGGTCTTCGGCGTCGCCTCCTCGATCATCGACGTCACCGAGCGCTTCCAGGCCGAGGCCCGCGCCTCCCGCGCGCAGGAACGTCTCGCCACCATCGCCGAGGCCACCGCCCGGATCGGCACCACCCTCGACCTCCAGCGCACCGCCGAGGAGCTGATCGAGGCCGTCGTCCCCCGGTTCGCCGACTTCGCCACCGTCGACCTCCTGGAACCGGTGCTGCGCGGTGCCGAGCCCACCGCGATCCCCGCCGACCGCCCGATCAAGCTGCGGGCCGTCGCCGTCGGCGAGTCCTACGAGTCCGGCCTCACGCACGCCGTGGACGCCGTCGGCGAGACCTCCGAGTACGCCCCCCACCGCAGCTACACCCAGTGCCTGCGCAGCGGGAAGCCGCTGCTGCGCGCCCACGTGGACGAGGAGGTCCTGCGCGGCCTGGTCGCCAGCGAGGAGCGCGTCGCCCCCGGCATCGCGGCGGGCATCCACTCGTACCTGATGGTGCCGATCTCGGCCCGCGGCATGGTCCTCGGAGGCTCCGAGTTCATCCGGATGCGCAACCCCGAGCCGTTCACCGACGCGGACGTCGCCCTCGCCGAGGAGCTCGTCGCCCGCACCGCCCTCGCGCTCGACAACGCCCGGCTCTACCGGCGCGAGCGCGAGACGGCGCTCACCCTCCAGCGCAGCCTCCTGCCGCAGGAGATCCACCGCACCCTCGGCCTGGAGATCGCCTACCGCTATCTGCCCAGCAGCGTCGTCAGCGAGGTCGGCGGCGACTGGTTCGACGTCGTGCCGCTGTCCTGCGGCCGGGTGGCCCTGGTGGTCGGCGACGTGATGGGCCACGGCATCCGGGCCGCCGCCACGATGGGCCAGCTGCGCACCGTCGCCCGCACCCTCGCCACCCTCGACATGCCGCCCGAGCAGGTCCTCACCCGACTGGACGAGACCGCGCACGGAATCGGCGAGGGCCAGTTCGCCACCTGCATCTGCGCGGTCTACGACCCGCTGGAGCGCACCGTCCAGGTGGCCTCGGCCGGCCACCTGCCGCCGGTGTGGGTCGGCCCCGACGGGCTCGCCCGCCGGGTCGACCTCCCGCCCGGCGTGCCGCTCGGCGTCGGCGGCGTGGCCTTCGAGTCGATCGAGTTCACCCTCCCGGAGGGCGGCATGGTCGCCCTCTACACCGACGGCCTGGTCGAGCGCCGGGGCCAGGACATCGACAAGGGCATCGATCTGCTCGCCCGCACCCTCGCCGAGCCCGGCCGCACCCTGGAGCAGACCTGCGACGCCGTGCTCGGTGCCCTCGTCACCGACGGCACCGACGACGACATTGCGATGATCATGGCCCGGGTGCTGCCGCTGCCCGCCGACCGGATCGCCACCCTCCCGCTCACCGGCGGCGGCCGCCTGCCCGGCAAGGCCCGCCGCTTCACCCGCGCGACCCTGGAACGCTGGGGCCTGACCCCGCTCGCCGACTACGCTGAACTGCTGGTCAGCGAGCTCGTCACGAACGCCCTCCTGCACGCCGACGCCCCGCGGAGGCTGCGGCTGTTCCGCGACCGCGTGCTCACCGTCGAGGTCTCCGACGCCGGCGGCCAGACCCCGCAGCTGCGCCCCTTCGCCGAGCAGGACGAGGGAGGGCGCGGCATGTTCCTGGTCAGCGAGCTCGCCCAGCGCTGGGGCAGCCGGCTGACCAGGGACGGCAAGGTGGTCTGGGCCGAGCTGGAACTGCCCTTCAGGGCGAGCCACTGACGGCGGCGGCCCCGCACCCGGGAACAGGGTGCGGGGCCGCCCAACCGCTTAGGAGCAGAACCGTTTCGCTGCAGAACCGTTTAGGCATCCACCTTCTCGGGCGCCGGCCGGACCTCCGTCGGCTCGGCCGCCGGGGCGGAGAGCCCGCGCAGCAGGCGCCAGGCCATCGCGGCGGCGCCGATCAGCAGCACGGCCGACGCGATGCCCGCGACGTTCATCCCGTGGACGAACGCGTGCTTCGCGCTCGCCAGCAGCGGCTCGCCGAGGGCCTGGGGCAGCCCGTGGGCCGCCTCGACGGCCCCGCCGAGCGACTCGCCGGCCCGGGCGGCGGCGGCCGGGTCCGCGCCCTGCGGGACGGACAGCCCGCTCGCGTAGAGCGAGCCGACCACCGAGCCGACCAGCGCGATGCCGAGCGCGGTGCCCAGCTCGTACGCCGTCTCCGACACCGCGGAGGCGGCCCCGGCCTTGTCGGCCGGCGCGGCGCTCAGCACGAGGTCGGCGCCGAGCGTGTAGACCACCCCTTCGGCCGTCCCGACCAGCAGGAACGAGGCGGCCAGCACCAGGTACGTGGTGTCCTGCTGGAGCCAGCCGAGCACACCGACGCCGAAGCCCATCGCCAGCAGACAGAACGTCAGCGCGGCCCGGGCGCCGGTGCGCCGGACCAGCCGGGCGGTCAGCAGACCGCCCGCCACCGAGCCGGCGAAGGCCGGCAGTTCGGCGAGGCCCGCCTGCAGCGGCTCGTAGCCGCGGACCAGCTGGAGGTACTGCGAGGTCACGAAGACCACGCCGGACAGACCGATCAGTGAGATCAGCGAGGCCAGCACGGCGGCGGTGAACCGGCGGTCGCGGAACAGCCGGACGTCCAGCAGCGGGGTGTCCAGCCGGAGCTGGCGGCGGACGAAGACGGTCAGCGCGGCGGCGCCCACGAGGCCGGCGAGCGGCACGTCCCAGCGTGTCACGCCGTTCGCGGCGGCCTCCTTGACCGCGTAGACGACGCCGATCACACCGGCCAGTGACAGCAGGACGCTCAGCACGTCCCAGCGGCCCGGCTTCGGGTCCCTGGACTCGGGCAGCAGCCAGGCGCCGAAGCCCAGCAGCAGGAGCAGCACGGGGATGTTGAGCAGGAACACCGAGCCCCACCAGAAGTGCTCCAGCAGCACGCCGCCGACCACCGGCCCGAGCGCGGCGCCCGCGGCCGCGGCGGCGCCCCAGATGCCGATCGCGGTGGCCCGCTCCCGGTCGTCCGGGAAGAGGCTGCGGATCAGCGAGAGGGTGGACGGCATGATCGTCGCCCCGGCCACGCCGAGCAGGACGCGGGCCAGGATCAGCCAGCCGGGCCCGGGCGCGTACGCGGCGAGCAGCGAGGCGGCGCCGAACGCGGTGGAGCCGACCAGCAGCAGCTTCTTGCGGCCGATCCGGTCGCTCAGCGCGCCCATGCTGACCAGCAGGCCGGCGAGGACGAAGGAGTAGGCGTCGCCGATCCAGAGCAGCTGGGTGCCGCTGGGGCGCAGCGTCTCGCTGATGGAGGGGATGGCGAGGGAGAGGACGGTCGCGTCGACGGCGACCAGGGTGACGGCGAGGACGAGGACGGCGAGGCCGCTCCAGCGGCGGCTCGGGGTCGGGTTCGTCAGGCTCGGAGTGGTCAGGACGGTGCTGCTCATGGTGTATCGGTTTCCGTTGAGCGGGCCGAAGAGGAGGTGGGAGCGGGGGACGAGGGTCGGCGCAGGGCGCCGCCGAGGAAGAGCTCGGTGATCGAGAACGCGGCGTCGCGCGGGGCGAGCCGGCCGTCCTGGATGGCCCAGCCGACGCCGGCGACGAGGTCGAAGAACGCCTCGCTGAGCCAGGCGGCGGACAGCTCGATCCGGAAGACGCCCTGGTGCTGTCCGCGCAGGAACAGCGCGTGCAGCCGTTCGGTCTGGGTCTCCCAGAGGGCGTTGATGTTCTCGTCGTCGTAGAGCTGGTTCTCGCCGGCCAGAAAGGCGCAGAGCATGGCGTCGGGGACGGCGACCTCGACCAGGCGGCGTACCGCGGCCTCGGCGTCGCCCTCCCCGGCGGTGGCGGTGTCCAGCGCGGTGGCGAAGCGCTGCAGGCTGAGCAGGCCGACCTCGCGGATCAGGGCCTCGCGGCCGGGGAACAGCCGGTGCAGCGTGGCGCGGCTGATGCCGGCGGCGCGCGCGATCTCGTCCAGGTGGGCGGTCGGGCGGCGGGAGAGCACGCTGACGGCGGCTTCGAGGACGGTGTCGCGATCGGTGGCCATGCTTCGAGTGTAGCTCAAGTGAGACATGGATGTCTCAAAATAGGATTGGTCGCCTCAGGTGGGGCGTGTGGGGCCGGCGGCCGGGCAGCAAAAAACCGGGGACGGCGGTTGCCGTCCCCGGTCCTCGTGCCGCTCCCTCGGGAGCTCAGCTCTGGTTGTAGAACCCGGTGTCGTCGAGCGGGCGGTCGATCACCATGACCTCGACGTCGGCCGGGGTGAGCAGGAAGACCCGGCGGGCGATCCGCTCGATGCCGCCCTGGGTGCCGAAGATCAGCCCGGAGGCGAAGTCGACCATCCGCTTGGCCTCGGCCTCCTCCATCTCGGTGAGGTCCATGACCACCGGAGTGCTGGCCCGGATGTGCTCGCCGACGGTGCGGGCGGCCTCGAATCCGGTCGGCCGCAGTGAGACGATCTTGGCCGGCGACGGCATCGCGGGCACGGTGTCCCGTTCGCTCCACTCGTCGTCGTACACGGCGGCCGGGTAGTGCCCCGAGGGCATCAGCCACCCGTTGTGGTGCTCGTCGCGAAGTGCTCCCATGCCGCGCCTCCCTGCCTCGTCCCGGCCGCGTCCCCCCGGGTGCGCGTGCCCTTTTTGACACGTCATCCACTCGTCGGAACTGTCCGAGTATCGCACTGTTCACCGGTCCCGTGCCCGCTCGCGCCCCCCGTACGAGTCGTGCCGTGCCGGAAACCCGGGCGGACCCGGGCACCAACATCGACGCGGGTGGCTTGCGTACGGTTGCGCGCGTAGACCTTATCGGTCGTGGTCACCGCGTAATTGACCTTCTGTCAACAATGCGGAAACGATTTCACTCCCCGGTCCTGCCGTCCAGCAGCTCGCGCAGAAAATCCGCGTGACCGTTGTGCCGCGCGTACTCCTCGATCATGTGGACGAGGATCCAGCGGAGCGTCACGTCCGCGTCGCGGCGCTGCCGTTTGCCCACCGTGTCGAGCGGGAGGCCGGCGATCGCGCGGCGGGCGGCGTCGACCTCGGCGTGCCAGGTGGCGAAGTCGGCGGCGACGTCCGCGGTGGCGACGTCGTCGAAGTCACCGTCCTCGTTCTCCGGGGTCCAGTAGTGGCCGGTGCTGACGTCCGCGCCCAGCAGGATGCCCTGGAACCAGTGCTGCTCGACCTCGGCCATGTGCCGCACGAGGCCGAGCAGGGACAGGCCGGACGGCGGGACGGAACGCGTGCGCAGCTGGTCGTCGGTGAGGCCCTCGCACTTGAGGGCGAGCGTGCTGCGGTGGAAGTCCAGCCAGGCCGTCAGCATGGTGGTCTCGTCGGCGGACATGGGCGGGTCGACCCGCGGCGTGAGGTTGGTCATGGCCGCCATGGTGGCGCCGGGCGGGGGTGGATCGCGAGCGAATAAGCGCGTGTCCGGCTCAGGCGGTGGTGGCGGCGGCGCGGCGGCGGGCGACGGCGGCCCGCCAGAGCGAGACCAGGGTCACCAGGCCGAACACCCCGATCACGCCCGCCGACAGCAGGAACGACACCGAGCCGGGCCGGCGCGCGCTGGCCGCGGCCGTCACGTACACCGCGGTGGTCGGCACGACGCCGATGGCGGTGGCCAGGACGTACGGCACGAAGCGCGTGCCGGAGAACGCGGCGCCGTAGTTGCCGGCCTGGAACGGCAGGCCGGGCATCAGGCGCAGCAGCAGGACGCTGCGGAAGCTCTGGTCGGTGAAGCGGCGGTCCAGGGCGGTCAGCATCTTCCCGCGCAGGAAGGGGCGCAGCGCGTCGCGACCGAGGGCCCGGCCGAGGCCGAACGCCGCCGCCGCGCCGAGGGTGGTGCCGAGGACGGCGAGCAGGGTGCCCTGCTGGATGCCGAGCAGCAGCCCGGCGGCGGCGTTGAGGGCCGGGCGGGGCAGGAAGGCGAGCGTGCCGAGGGCGTAGACCGTGACGAAGGCCGGCGCGAGCCAGTACCCGGGCACCCCGGCGGGCAGCCCGCCGCGCAGGAACGCCGTCGGGCTCCACAGCAGCAGCGACCCGGCGGCGGCGCCGAGGATCAGGACGAGCAGCGCGAAGCGCCACCACGGCGAACGCGGTGCGGGCTCGGGCGGTGCGGGGGCTGCGTCTGGTGCGTGCACCGCCCGAGCCTAGCCTCGGGTGTGTCCGTCGGCTCAGGCCGGGTGCCGCGACGCCAGGGCACGCGCCTCGCTGCGTTGTCGTCGGTCGCCGATGTCCCCCAGCCTCCGGCCGGGAGGTGCCCCCACCG
>NZ_JBHVPD010000056.1:0-69340 GCF_042887525.1 Kitasatospora sp. NPDC057936 | reverse complement strand
CAACGCCTCGAAGAACCTCGCCTTCAAGCCCTCAAAATCCACGATCCCCGCAACTCCCTGAACTCAGGGTGTTGCGGGGATCGCTAGAGCCCGCCGACCACCGGGCGGGGGCTTTCGCGCGTCCGGGCCGTGCGTTCACGTCCGTTCATCTCCGTACACATACCTGTAAGGACTGCATTGCCGTATTGGCTGTTATGCTGCCAAGGCGTCCGAGGGAGAAGTCCGGTGTGAATCCGGCGCTGACCCGCAACGGTGAGCACGCCCCCGGGGCCGTGCCAGCCCGATCGCCCCCGGCCGCTGAACTCCCGACAACTCGCCGAGGACTGCGAGGGGATGGCGCCCGGGCCCGCACCCGGCCGGCGCCGGCCCCGGCACACCCACGGCCCGAGGCAAGGCGCCCGAACAGATCGTGAGAAGGCCACCGGACTCCCGCCGCATACCCGCCGTGCCCCTCGCCGTCGGCCTGGCCACCGCCCTGCTGCTCTCCCTCGTGTGCGGCGTGGCCCTCGGCTCCGCCGGACTCGGCTGGACGCGCGTCCTGCGGCTGCTCGGCGCCGGACTGACGGGCGGTCGGCTGGAGGCCGAGGAGGCCGCCGCGTACGCGATCGTCTGGGAGATCCGGCTGCCGCGCACCGTCCTGGCCGCCGTGGTCGGCGCCGGGCTCGCCGCCACCGGGGTCGCCGTGCAGGCCCTCGTGCGCAACGCCCTCGCCGACCCGTTCGTCCTCGGCGTCTCCTCCGGCGCCGCCGTCGGCGCCAACGCCGTCCTGCTGCTCGGCGCCTTCGCCTCGCTCGGCGTGTGGGCGATCTCCGCCTCCGCGTTCGGCTCCGCGCTGATCGCCATGGTGCTGGTGTACCTGGCCGCGCGCACCGCCTTCGGACTCACCCCACTGCGCCTCGTGCTCACCGGCACCGCCCTCTCGTACGGCTTCTCCGCGCTGACGGCGCTCATGGTCTTCGCCGCCGCCCGCGGCGAGGCCGCCCGCGACGCCATGATGTGGCTGCTCGGCAGCCTCGGCGGCGCGACCTGGGGCTCGGTGCCGATCGCCGCCGCCACCGTGCTGGCCGGACTCGCCCACCTCGCTTGCGCCGCGGGGCGGCTGGACGCGCTGGCCATGGGCGACGAGACCGCCGCCTCGCTCGGCGTCGACCCCGACCGGCTGCGCCGCGAGCTGTTCGTGGTGACCGCCGCCGTCACCGGCACGGTCGTCGCCGTCAGCGGGGCGATCGGCTTCGTCGGGCTGATGGTCCCGCACCTCGCGCGGATGCTGGTCGGCGCCGGGCACCGCCGGGTGCTGCTGGTCGCGCCGCTCGCCGGGGCGCTGCTGCTGGTCTGGGTGGACATCGTCTCGCGCACCCTGCTCGCCCCGGCCGAACTGCCCGTCGGGGTGGTCACCGCGGTGCTCGGGGTGCCCTGTTTCCTGCTGCTGATGCGCCGTCGCGGCCACGCGCTCGGAGGCCGCTGATGGACCTCGCCCTCGACTCCGTCTCGGTGGAGCTGGCCGGCACCCGGCTCGTCCACGACATCGCCCTGAAGGCCTCCGCCGGACAGGTGGTGGGGCTCGTCGGGCCCAACGGCAGCGGGAAGTCGACGCTGCTGCGCTGCGTCTACCGGGCCCTGCGGCCCGCCGCCGGGGCCGTCCTGGTGGGCGGCGACGACCTGCACGCGCTCGCCCCGCGCGAGGCCGCCCGACGGGTGGCCGCGCTGCCGCAGGAGCACTCCGCCGAGTTCGACTTCACGGTGGCCGAGGTGGTCGCCATGGGCCGGCTGCCGCACCGGCGGGGCTTCGGCGGACCGTCGGACGGCGACCTCGGGCGCTGCGCGGAGGCGCTGCGCCGGGTCGGCGCCGGGCACCTCGCCGAGCGCGGCTTCCTGGGCCTGTCGGGCGGCGAGAAGCAGCGCGTGCTGATCGCCCGCGCACTCGTCCAGGAGCCGCGCCTGCTGGTGCTGGACGAGCCCACCAACCACCTCGACATCGGGCACCGGCTGGAGGTCCTGGCGCTCGTCCGCGCGGCCGGGCCGACGGTGCTCACCGCGCTGCACGACCTCAACCTGGCGGCCGGGCACTGCGACCTGCTGTACGTCCTGCGGGCCGGGCGGATCGTCGACTCCGGGCCGCCCGCCGAGGTGCTCGAACCCGGCTTGCTGGCCGAGGTGTTCGGCGTCCGGGCCACCCCCGTGCGGCACCCGGGGACCGGGGCCGTCCACCTGCTCTTCGACCGGCTCTGACCGACCGTCACCCCTTTCATCGACCCCGAGGAACCCCCTTGCGCACCAAGGCCGTTGCCGTCACCGCCCTGCTCGCCCTGGGACTCACCGCCTGCGGCGCCGAGATCGCCCCGGGCGGCGGGGCCACCGACGCGTCCGCCCACTACCCGGTGACCGTCGACAACTGCGGCACGAAGCTCACCTTCCCGCAGAAGCCCGCCCGCACGGTCACCTACGACGTCGGCATCACCGAGCTGATGCTCTCCCTCGGCCTCGCCGACCGGATGGCCGGCTACGTGATGCCCGACGACAAGGGCCGGATCGACCAGGTGGCCTGGAAGGACGGCTACCAGCGGACCGCGTGGCTCTCCAAGGCGCAGATCACCAAGGAGATCGTGCTCGATGCCAAGGCCGACCTCGTCCTGGCCGGCTGGCACTACGGCTACGACGAGGGCCGCGGCTTCACCCCGGAGGCGCTCAAGGCCGTCGGCGTCGGCTCGTACGTGCTCACCGAGTCCTGCCGCAGCGGCAAGGGCACCGAGCGCGGTGTGATGGACCCGCTGGACGCGCTCTACACCGACCTGGCCAACCTCGGCGAGATCTTCGACGTCAAGGACCGGTCCGACAAGCTGATCGCCGACTTCAAGGCGCAGGTCGCCGCCGTCCCGCAGCCCGAGCGCCGGCCGTCCGTCTTCCTGTACGACAGCGGGCAGGACAAGCCGTACACCGCCGGGAAGTTCGCCGCGGCCGACGAGATCATCACGAAGGCCGGCGGGCGCAACGTGATGGGCGACGTCGCCGACTCCTGGATCACCACCGGGTGGGAGAGCGTCGTCCGGCGCGACCCCGAGGTGATCGTCATCAACAACTACGGCGACACCGGCGCGGACGCCAAGCGGGCGTTCCTGAAGTCCTTCCCGCCGCTGGCCGGGGTCTCCGCGATCAGGAACGACCGGATCTTCGTCCTGGACTACGCCGACCTCGTCGAGAGCCCGCGCAACCCGGCCGCGATCACCGCGCTCGCCGCGTACCTGCGCGGCGGGCAGGGCGGCTGACCGGCCCCGCCCCGGCCCCTCCGGCCGGGCGTACGCTCGGAGTACGAACCGACGGACCCCGACCGGAGGAGCGACATCATGACCGCCATGGCGGCGCCGACGGCCTTCGACCCCCGCGCCCTGCGCGAGGGCATCGAACGCAGCGACGCCGGGATCCTGCTCACGCTGTACGCCGAGGACGCGGAACTGCGCGTCGTCGACCACCGGACCCAGCCCAGCCACCCCCTGGTGATGCACGGGCGGGACGAGATCGGGGCCATGCTGAGCGACGTCTACGGGCGCGAGATGACCCACACGCTGGAACAGGTGGTCGTCCAGGGCGACCACGTCGCCTTCATGGAGTCCTGCCGCTACCCCGACGGCGTGCGGGTCCTGATGACCTCCATGGCCGACCTGCGGGACGGACGGATCGTCGACCAGACCTCCGTCCAGGCCTGGGACGAGACCGGTCCCGGCCAGTAGGCTCGGCCGCATGATCCGCACCGCCCTCCCCACCGACGTCCCCGTCATCCGCGCCATGATCCGCGAACTGGCGGAGTACGAGAAGGCCCCGCACGAGGCGGTGGCCACCGACGAACAGCTGCACGACGCGCTGTTCGGCCCCGCACCGGCGCTGTTCGGCCTGATCGCCGAGGACGACGCCACCGGCGAACCGGTGGGCTTCGCGGTCTGGTTCCTCAACTTCTCCACGTGGCGCGGCACCCACGGGATCTACCTGGAGGACCTGTACGTCCGCCCGGAGTCCCGCGGCGGCGGCCACGGCAAGGCGCTGCTGCTGGAGCTGGCCCGGATCGCGGTGGAGCGCGGCTACTCGCGGGTGGAGTGGTCGGTGCTCGACTGGAACGAGCCCTCGATCGACTTCTACAAGGCGCTCGGCGCGGTGGCGATGGACGAGTGGACCGTGTACCGGCTCACCGGCGACGCCCTCACCGCCGCCGGGAGCCGCTGAGAAAGCGCTGAGAATGCGCTGATCAGCTGCCCCGAACCCCTGCCACCCTGCGTCGCGATGCCTTACCATGAGTAACTCTCGCACCGGTATCGCGGCAGACCCCCCGGAGGGGGTACAAACGGGGTGCGAACAGGGGTACCACCAGAGGTACCAAGCAAGCACAGCGCGTCACCCAGGAGGCAAGGGTGTCCCAGATCGACAGCGATCTCGGAGTTCAGGACTTCGTGGAGGTCCGGCTGCCCGCGGCGGGGGCCTACCTCTCCGTGTTGCGCACCGCGACGGCCGGGCTGGCCGCCCGGCTCGACTTCACGCTGGACGAGATCGAGGACCTGCGGATCGCGGTGGACGAGGCCTGCGCCATCCTGCTCCAGCAGGCGGTGCCCGGTTCCGTCCTCTCCTGCGAGTTCCGCCTGGTCGGCGACTCGCTCAAGGTGACCGTCGCCGCACCGACCACCGACGGCAAGGCACCCGAGCGGGACACCTTCGCCTGGACGGTCCTCTCCGCCCTGGCCGGCGAGGTGGACTCCTCGGTGGGCGAGGACAAGACCGTCTCGATCAGCCTGCACAAGAAGCGCGGCGGTTCCGCCGCCCACTAGCCGGCCTCGCCGGCAGCGCCGCCGGCAGCACCGCGCGCAAGGGCCGTCGGCCGGCACCCCTACCCGGGGCCGGCCCGGCGGCGCCCGGTACCGCCCACCACGCGGTACGACCACAGAGACGAATCCGGGGCCGACGGCCCCGGTGCTCCCGGAACGGAACGGGGGAATGGCCGTGAGTGATCTGGACCGTACCGGCCTCGCGACGGCGGGCCCTGCCGTACCGACCCAGGCGAGCGTTCCCGGCCTCGCCGCCAACGACGAAGCGCACCCGAAGGACGCCCACCGGATGAGCCAGCCGACCGAGCCGACGTCTGAGCCGACGCCCGCCTCCCCGACCCCGCCCGAGCCGGCGGCGGACGGGGCCGCGGACCTGCACGGCGCCGTGCCCGCCCAGGGCTCGCACCGCACCGGGGCGCCCGACCGGGAGGCCGCCCGGGCGCTGTTCGTGCGGCTGTCCGCGCTGCCCGAGGGCTCCCCGGAGCGCGTCGAGCTGCGCAACCAGCTGGTGCGCATGCACATCCCGCTGGTCGAACACCTGGCCCGGCGCTTCCGCAACCGCGGCGAGCCGCTGGACGACCTGACCCAGGTCGCCACCATCGGGCTGATCAAGTCGGTGGACCGCTTCGACCACGAGCGCGGGGTCGAGTTCTCGACCTACGCGACGCCGACCATCGTCGGCGAGATCAAGCGCCACTTCCGCGACAAGGGCTGGGCGGTCCGGGTACCGCGCCGGCTCCAGGAGCTGCGGCTGTCGCTCACCACGGCGACCAGCGAGCTCTCCCAGCGGCACGGCCGCTCCCCCACGGTGCACGAACTGGCCGAGCACCTGGGCATCTCGGAGGAGGACGTCCTGGAGGGCCTGGAGTCCGCCAACGCGTACTCCACGCTGTCGCTGGACGTCCCGGACAGCGACGACGAGTCGCCGGCCGTGGCGGACACCCTGGGCGCCACCGACGAGGCCCTGGAGGGCGTCGAGTACCGCGAGTCGCTCAAGCCGCTGCTCGCCCAACTGCCGCCCAGGGAACAGAAGATCCTGGTGCTGCGGTTCTTCCGCAACATGACCCAGTCGCAGATCGCCGCCGAGGTGGGGATCTCCCAGATGCACGTGTCCCGGCTGCTGGCCCGCACGCTGGCCCAGCTCCGGGAGAAGCTCCTGGTCGAGGAGTAGAACGGCCGGCCGCTCGGCGAGCGGCCGGCCGTCCGGCGGTCCTGCGCGCTCAGCCCTCGTGCTCGGCGTACAGGACCGCCGTCGTCTTCGGGCTCAGCAGCGCGACGATGCCCGCGAGCCCGAGCAGGCCGACCAGCACGCCGACGCCGATCATCGCGCCGCCGCTCTTCACCATGTAGTAGGCGACCGGCAGGCAGATCGAGTTGGTCAGCACCGCCGGACTGCGGCCCCAGCGGCGCCCCTTGAGCAGGGCCAGGGCCGCCAGCACCGGCAGCACGCCGAGCAGCACGATGACCGCGCCGCCGAACTCGTTCAGGGCGAGCTGCTTGGCCTGGCCGGACAGCGCGGACACCATGTCCGAGACGCCGACGACGGCCAGCGCGGCGCCCTCCAGGGCGGTGATGGCGGCACCGGCGGTCAGGGCGACCGGGCGGGCCCGGCCGGCCGCGGGCGCGGACGCCGGGGGTACGGGGGCGGAGGATTCTGCGGTCACTCCAGCAGGGTAGCCGCCGGTTGGTCCGTACCGACCCGTAGGCTTTCCCCATGCGCGCTCTCCTGGTCGTGAACCAAAAGGCCACCACCACCAGTGGCCGCACCAGGGACGTACTGATCCACGCCCTGCGCAGCGACCTCAAGCTGGAGGTGGCGGAGACCGCCTACCGCGGCCACGCGCGCGACCTGGCCCGCGAGGCCGCGGAGGACGGCACGGTCGACCTGGTGGTGGCACTGGGCGGCGACGGAACCGTCAACGAGGTGGTGAACGGGCTGCTGTCGCACGGCCCGGGCGAGAAGGTCCCGCGACTGGCCGTGGTGCCGGGCGGTTCGACCAACGTGTTCGCCCGCGCGCTGGGCCTGCCCAACGATCCGGTGGAGGCCACCGGGGCGCTGCTGAACGCGCTGGAGCACGGGCGCGAGCGCCCGATCGGCCTGGGCAAGGCGATGACCGGCGGACTGCCGGACCGCTGGTTCACCTTCACCGCCGGCCTCGGCTTCGACGCCGGGGTGGTCGGCCGGGTCGAGGAGCAGCGCAGGGCCGGGCGCAAGTCCACCCACGCCCTCTACATCGGCCAGGCGGTCCGGCACTACATCACCCAGCGTGAGCAGCGCCGTTCCGGCCCGGTGGCCCTTCGCCTGCCGGGCCACGAGGCCGTTCCGGGCCTGGTGCTGGCGATAGTCAGCAACACGTCGCCGTGGACGTTCCTGGGCAACCGCCCGGTCTACCCCTCGCCGCTCGCCTCCTTCGACACGGATCTCGACGTCTTCGGCATCACCCGGATGACCGCGTTCGGTACTGCTCGAACGGTCCGTCAGATCCTGCGGTCGTACGCGCCTTCGAGCGACGGCGCCCCGTCGGCCGGGCCCTCCGGGAAGCACGTCGTCTCCTATCACGACGTCAGACACTTCACCTTGGTTTCAGAGGAACCAGTGCCGTTTCAGGTCGACGGGGACCATCTTGGAGACAGGAGTCGCGTCAGTTTCACAGGCGTACGGCGGGCACTGCGTGTGATTGTGTGACCGGAAGTGGGGTTCGCCCTTCTTCTCGAACGCACAAGCCCCCTTCACTCCATAGAAGTACTGGCTGTGAGCTAGGCGACACCGAAGAATCAAAAATTCCTCCCCGAAGGGGGTTGTATCCGAGCCCGAGGTTTGCGAACCTCTACATGGCGATCGGGACACATCGCAGCGACGGCAACCTCAGCACCTGACGGAGGCCGACCGCGGGGCGTCCCTCGAATCGCCGAATCCCTCCCCAGCACAGACCACCCGGGCCCGGCGGGCCTTTGGTCTCTTTTGCTGTTGCGGGATTCGTGAAAGCGTTCACATTCACAAGCCATCGATTATGCCGATCAGGGCCACCCCCGTCGGCAGGAGGAGTTGGACGACCATGGACTGGCGCCACCGCGCTGTCTGCCGCGAAGAGGACCCGGAGCTGTTCTTCCCGATCGGGAACACCGGTCCTGCTCTGCTGCAGATCGAGGAAGCCAAGGCCGTGTGCCGCCGCTGTCCGGTCATGGAGCAGTGTCTGCAGTGGGCTCTTGAGACCGGCCAGGACGCCGGCGTCTGGGGCGGCATGAGCGAGGACGAGCGTCGCGCGATGAAGCGTCGTGCCGCCCGCAACCGCGCCCGCACCGCCTGATCACACGCCGTAGTACCAGCAGTGACCGCAGTACCGATCAACACATGATCAAAGGCTTCCCTGCAGTTCCTGGTGAAGCCTTCCGCACAAAGGACCTTGCTCGGCAAAGTCCTGCGACACCGGTCCGTCCAGCCACTTGATACTGTTCACTTAGAGCAATATTGTGGAGCTGAGGCGCTCACCGTGTGCAACGCACCGAGCGGTGTCGCATCACCCAGAGCCCCCGTTCCGGCCGACTCCCCCCGACGGCCGGAACGGGTTGAGAGGCCCTGTCGACCCACCCCCCCCCGGTCGACAGGGCCTCGTTTCTGTTTCCGCGCCCGGTTGCCGGCTGCCACCGGGGCGCGCGGAGTGCGCACCCGGCGCTTCGGCCGGGCGCACGCCCCGACGCGCACCACAACGCATCGACCCATCGGGTCGGCGGATCGGGTCGGCGGATCGGGTCAGCGCACCGGGATCTCCAGGATCACCTTGGTGCCGCCGTTCGGCCCGGCCACCATGTCGAACGTGCCGCCCAGCTCGCCGGTGGCGAGCGTGCGCACGATCTGCAGGCCGAGGTTGCCCGCCGTCTGGGGGTCGAAGCCCTCGGGCACGCCCCGGCCGTCGTCCTGCACGGTGATCAGCAGGTACTCCTCCGGCCGGGCGCCGCCGTTCCAGCTGTCCGACCAGCCCATGCCGGTGGCCGGAGCCCGGCCGCGCAGCGCGCTGACCTCCAGGTGGCCGGAGGCGCTCGGACCGAAGGCGTGCTCCAGCGCGTTCTGCAGCAGTTCGGTCAGCACCATCGACAGCGGGGTGGCCACCTCGGCGGACAGGATGCCGAAGCTGCCGGTGCGGCGGGTCTCCACCCGGCCGTCCTGGGACAGCTCCATCACCATCGCGAGCACCCGGTCGGCGATCTCGTCGAAGGCCACCTGCTCGTCGAGCGCCTGGGAGAGCGTCTCGTGCACGATCGCGATCGAGCCGACCCGGCGCACCGCCTCGTCCAGCGCGGCCCGGCCGGCCTCCGACTCCATCCGGCGCGACTGCAGCCGCAGCAGGGCCGCGACGGTCTGCAGGTTGTTCTTCACCCGGTGGTGGATCTCCCGGATGGTCGCGTCCTTGGTCATCAGCTCGCGGTCGCGGCGCCGCAGTTCGGTGACGTCCCGGCAGAGCACGAGCGAACCGGTCAGCGTCCCCTTGGGCTTGAGCGGGATCGCCCGCAGGGTCACCACTCCCCCCTGCACCTCGATCTCGGTCTGCCGCGGCGCCCACCCGCTCGCCAGCTTCACCAGCGCCTCGTGCACGGCCGCGCGCGACGGCGGGACGAGGTCGGCGGTGGCGCGGCCGAGGTGGCTGCCGACCAGGTCGGTGGTGAGGCCGAGGCGGTGGTAGGCCGAGAGCGCGTTGGGGCTCGCGTAGGTGACGATGCCGTCCGCGTCGAGGCGGATCAGGCCGTCGCCGACGCGCGGGGCGGCGTCCATGTCGACCTGCTCGATGCCCGGGTACGGGAAGCTGCCGGCGGCGATCATCTGGGCGAGGTCGGAGGCGCTCTGCAGGTAGGTGAGCTCCAGCCGGCTGGGGGTGCGGACGGTCAGCAGGTTGGTGTTGCGGGCGATCACGCCGAGGACCTTGCCCTCGCGCCGCACCGGGATGGACTCGACCCGGACGGGCACCTCCTCGCGCCACTCCGGGTCGCCCTCGCGCACGATCCGGCCCTCGTCGAACGCGGCGTCCAGCAGCGGGCGGCGGCCCCGCGGGACGAGGTGGCCGACCATGTCGTCCTGGTAGGAGGTCGGGCCGGTGTTGGGCCGCATCTGGGCCACCGAGACGTACCGGATGCCGTCCCAGGTGGGGATCCACAGCACGAGGTCGGCGAAGGAGAGGTCCGACAGCAGCTGCCACTCCGAGACCAGGTTGTGGAGCCAGTCCACGTCGGCTCCGGTCAGGGTGGTGTGGCGACGGACGAGTTCGTTCAGCGAGGGCACATGGCGAGGGTATCGCCGCCGGTCGGGCGGGGGCGCGGCGGACCGGGGAGTGGACCGGCCGGCCCCGCGCCGACCCCGCGCCGACCCCGGGGAGTTGTTTAGACCAATGTGCCGAGCGGCCTGGACAACCGAGATTGGTCTAGTCCACAATGGAAGGGCACCAAGGAGAGGCCCACCGCGCAACTGCCCTGACCGCGCGCGGCCGCTCCTCGGTCGGACGCCACCGAGCGAGGACCCCGCACAGTTCTCGGTCGACTCCGGTGCCCGACGACAGCTCCGGGCTGCGGTGCCGCATGGGTTGAGGGTCCCGTGTCGGCGCCGTGGCCCGTAGTGCTTTCCGGGTGCGGTGCCCCCGGGAACCCCGACCATGTCCCGCCGCTCAAAGAACCGGCCCCCCGTCCACAGGCTGTGGACGGGGGGCCGGTTCTGCTGTCGCCGGGCGTCAGTGCGTCTCGGTGACCTTGGCCAGCGCGCGCGGGGCGTCCGGGTCCTGGCCGCGGGCGATGGTGACCTCGTAGGCCAGCAGCTGCAGCGGCAGGATCTCCAGGATCGGCTGCACCTCCTCGGGCACGCCGGCCGGCAGCGCGAAGCCCGCCGAGGCGGCGTCCACCTGCGCCTGCTGGCCGACGACGACCAGGTCCGCGCCGCGGCCGCGCAGGCGGTCCAGCACCGGCTGCAGGGCCTCGCCGCCCTTGCCGTCCGGGACGATCGCGATGACCGGCGAGACGTTGTCCACCATGGCCAGCGGGCCGTGCAGGAGGTCGGCGCCGGAGAACGGGGAGGCCGGGATGTAGGTGGTCTCCATGAGCTTCAGCGCCGCCTCGCGGGCGGTCGGGTAGCCGTAGCCGCGCGAGGTGATGACCAGGCGCTGGGCGAAGCGGTAGCGCTCGGCCAGGGCCTTCACCTCGGCCTGGCGGGCCAGGACGCCGGCGGCCAGCGCCGGCAGCTCCTTGGCGGCCGAGCCGTCGCCCCCGCGCAGGCCCTCGACCAGCAGGTACAGCGCCAGCAGCTCGGCGGTGTAGGTCTTGGTCGCGGGCAGCGCCTTCTCCGGGCCGGCCAGCACGTCGATGTGGAACTCGGAGACCTCGGCCAGCGGCGAGGCGGCGTTGTTGGTGACGGCGAGCGTGATCGCGCCGGCCTCGCGGGCGGCCTTGGTGGAGGCCACCAGGTCCGGCGAGCCGCCGGACTGGCTGACCGTGATCACCAGGCAGTCGGTGAGGTCCGGCGTGGCGCCGTAGGCGGTGGTGGTGGACATCGAGGTCAGGCCGGCCGGCTTGCCGAGCAGGATCTCGATCAGGTACTTGGCGTACAGCGCCGCGTTGTCGGACGTGCCGCGCGCGGTCAGCAGGACGAAGCGCGGGTTGCGGACGGCGATCTCGGCCGCGACCTCGCGGATCTTCGGGGCGCCCTCGTCGAGGATGCGCTGGAGGACGGCCGGCTGCTCGGCCATCTCCGCCGCCATGATCCGGCCGGGGACGGAAACAGTCTGCGTGTCGGACATCTGGATGTGCCTCCGATGAGTGGTTCGACCCCGCTCGGGCCTGACTGCCCGGCGGGGACCTCTACGGCGGCGAGTCCGCACACTCGCTGCGGTGATTCCTGCCGCAATCCTACGGGGGCGGCGGCCCGCCTGCTCGCCCCGGTCCCGGGCCGGCGGGCCGCCGACGCCTCAGGACGGGTTGTTGATCAGCTGGTCGATCGCCGCGTCGGCGTCCTTGGTGGCCTGGTCCACCGACTTGCCCTTGAGGATCGCGGTCAGCATGTCCGGGATGATCTTCTGCTTCTCGACCGCGCCCCAGCCGGGGGCCAGCGGGGTGAACCAGGCGTCCGGCACCGCGTTGGCCGCGGCGGCGGTGTTGGGCCGGCTCTTGAGCGGGTTCAGCTGGGTGAGGTTGTTCGGCAGGATGTCCTTGTCGGCGAGCGCCTGCTGCGACTTGGTGCCGGTGAACATCCGGATCCAGTCGGCGGCCAGCGCGACCTGCGGGGACTTCGCGGTCACGGCGAGGTCCGAGCCGCCGATGAAGGTGGGCAGCGGCTTGCCGTCCGGGCCGGGCATGGTGGCCACCTTGACGGCGTCCTTGAGGGTCGGGTCGCCGGTGCCCGGCGCGATGACGCTGGCCGCCTCGTAGCCGTTGCCGTAGAACGCCGCGGTGCGCCCGCGGGCCATCGACTCGTACTGGTTCTGCTCGTTGGCCGCGAGGTCGCCCTTGTTGTACTTGCGGACCAGGTCGGCGAAGTGGGCGATGCCCTGCTGGGACTTGGCGTCGTGCAGGGTGCCGTGCCAGTTGCCCGAGCTGTCGAACTTGGCGATGCTGCCGCCGGCCGCGGCCACGTAGCTCATCGCCGCGTACCAGTACGGGCCCGGCAGGTAGAGCGGGGAGTAGTTCCGGTCCGCCTTGTTCTTGTCGGCGATCCTGTCGAGCGCGGCCGTCAGGTCGGTCTCGGTCTTCGGGAAGTCGGCGCTGCCGGTGGCCTGCTGGAAGGCGGTCGCGTTGTAGACGGCGACCCGGGCGCCGGCGTAGTAGGGCACGCACCAGAGCTTGTCCTGGTAGGTGCAGGTGTTGGCGAGCGCCTTGATCCAGCTGTCGGAGTTGTCGAAGCTGGTCCGGTCGACCGGGGACAGCGCGCCGGACAGCACGTACTTCATCGTCTCGGTGTTGCCGAGTTCGACCACGTCGGGTGCGGTGCCGTCGGCGATCGCCTTGTCGAGCTTGCCGACCTTGTCCGCCCAGCCCTGGTAGGCGAGCCGCAGGGTGACCTTCGGGTACTTCGCCGCGAAGTCGTCGTTGACCCGCTGCACCAGGTCGGGCCAGTTCTTCTGGGCGTCGTCCATCAGCCAGACGGTGACGGTGCCGGTCGCGTTCTTCGGGTCGGCGGCGGAGCTGCCGGCGTCCCCCGCCGGTCCGCCGGCCGAGGAACAGGCCGTCAGGCCGACCGCCAGGGCCGTGATCCCGAACGTCGACACGAGCTGACGCTTCATTACGCCATCCTCCGAGGGTGCTAGAGCCGTTGGTGCCCGCCGGCAGCGTGATGGCGCCCGCAGCGGAGGGTCCGGGCAGGGGCGTAGAGCTTCGGGGAGGGCCGATACCACGTCCGGCGAGGTCGAATCTCGAACCGGATGGAGTGGACTCTGGCCTAGACCAATGGTGGTGTCAACGGCCAAATGCCTTTCCCGCCACGGCCGTTGCAGAGCTGTTGTACCGCGAAGCATTCCCGTGGCGATCAGTCGCGCCCTCGTCACCCTAAGTAGAACTTAAGCTGGATTTAAGGCTTTCTTGAGGGAACACGGTCATGTGCGCGCCGTCGCCGGTCGGCGCCGGGAAGACACGTCGCCGAGAAACGGAGCGGGCCCGCCATGCGGCATGCGCATGACGGGCCCGTCGGCCGACGTCCCCCCGGCCCGGCCGGTGACGTCCCCGCGAAGGTTCAGCCGATCGCTCCCGGCTGGCCGGTGAGCACCTCGACGGCGGCCAGCCCGCAGACCCGGGCGGCGCCGTGGGTGGCGATGTGCAGCGCGCCGACCGGCTCGGACTGGGGCAGGCCCATCTCGACCACGGCGGCGTCCGGACGGGCCGCCACGAGGCGGCCGAGCACGGCCGACATCCAGGCGTGCCGGTGCGCGTCGCGCACCACCAGCACCATGCGGCGGCCCTCCGCGCCGGCCACCAGCTCGGCGACCAGCGCGTCCAGCAGCTCCGGAGCGGCCTCGGCCGCCGACACCTCGCGGGTGCGGGTGCCGGGGAAGCGGTCCGCCAGCATGCCGGCCACGCCCCACGGGGTGACGTCGCCGACGGCGATGTTCGGCTCGTCCGAGAACGAGGCGACGAACGGGCGCTCGGTCACCGGCCGTGCCTCGCGGCCCGGCGCCCGCACCACCCGCAGCGCCCGGCGGGCGGCCCGCAGGCCCACCGCCAGGTCCGGCTCCGGCCGCTCGCCCTGGGCCGAGATCCGGCCCCAGCTGCCGAGCGCCCGCACCCGGGCGGCCGCGTCCGCGAGCCGCTCCTCGGCGAGGCGCCCGGCCCGCACGCCCGCCACGATGGCGTCGCGCAGCATCAGCACGGTCTCCTCGTCGGCGAGGCCGCCGCCGACGCAGATCGCGTCCGCGCCGGCCGCCAGGGCCAGCACCGTGCCCTCGCCCATGCCGAAGGTGTCGGCGATGGCGCCCATCTCGATCGCGTCGCTGACGATCAGGCCCTGGTAGCCGAGGCCGCCGTCGGCCGGGGCCGCGCGGAGCAGGTCGCGCAGGACGGTCGGGCTGAGCGTGGCCGGCAGCTTCGGGTCCAGCGCCGGGATCATGATGTGGGCCGTCATGACGGCCTTCGTGCCGGCCGCGATGGCCGCCTGGAACGGGATCAGGTCCCGGGCCCGCAGCACGTCCAGGTCGACGTCGATGACCGGCAGGCCGTGGTGCGAGTCGACGGCGGTGTCGCCGTGGCCGGGGAAGTGCTTGGAGCAGGCGGCCACGCCGGCCGACTGCAGGCCCTCCACCCAGGCGGCGGTGTGCCGGGCGCACAGCTCCGGGTCGGCGCCGAAGGAGCGCACACCGATGACCGGGTTGCGCGGGTTGGAGTTGACGTCCGCGGTGGGCGCCCAGTTGTAGTTGACGCCGGCCGCGGCCAGCGCCCGGCCGAGCTCCCGGGCGACGTCCCGGGTCAGCGCCGGGTCGTCGATCGCGCCGAGGGCGAGGTTGCCGGGCCAGGACGAGCCGGAGCCCGCCTCCAGCCGGGTGACGTCCCCGCTCTCCTCGTCGATGGCGATCAGGAGGTCGGGGTTCTCCGCCCGCAGCGCCCGGGTGAGGGCGGACAGCTGGTCGAGGTCGACCACGTTGCGGTCGAACAGGGCGACCGAGCCGAGCCCGGCGGCGAGGTGACGGCGCAGCCACTCCGGCGGCTCGGTGCCGACGAAGCCGGGCTGCAGGACGGTCAGCGCGTCGCGGTGCAGCTGGTCGCTGTCGGCGACGGTGGGGACGAGGATGCTCACGGTTTCTCAGCCCTTCACTGCGCCGTCGGTCAGACCGCTGACCGCCTTGCGCTGCAGGAAGACGAACAGGATGAGGATGGGCAGCGCGAAGAGGGTGGACGCGGCCATCGTGGCGCCCCAGTCGGTGCCGGAGTTGGTCTGGAACGAGGAGAGCCACAGCGGCAGGGTCTGCGCCTGGACCTGCTTGCTCAGGATGTTGACCAGCGGGAACTCGTTCCAGGCGGTGATGAAGCCGAACAGCGAGGTCGACATCAGGCCGGGGGCGAGCAGCGGGAAGATCACCTTCACGAAGGCCTGGGTGCGGGTGCAGCCGTCCACCATGGCCGACTCCTCCAGCTCCTTCGGCACGGCGGCGATGAATCCGCGCAGCGTCCAGATCGTGAAGGGCAGGACCATCATCATGTAGAAGGCGGTCAGCGGCACCAGGTTGTTGAGCAGGTCGCTGTCGCGGACGATCAGGTAGGCCGCGATGATCATGACCTCCCAGGGCGCCATCTGCGCGGCCATGACGACCAGCACGAAGCCCTTGCGGCCGCGGAACCTCATCCGCGCGATCGCGAACGCGGCCAGGGTGGCGATCAGCAGCGAGCCGACCACGGCGCCGGCCGTGACGATCAGGCTGTTGGTGACGTACGTCCAGAAGTGGTCGACGTGCACCGCGCGGTCGAAGTGGGCCAGCGTCCCGTCGAGCGGGAGGAAGACCGGGTCCCGGCTGACGATGTCCTTGTCCTGCTTGAAGGACGTCGAGAACATCCAGTAGACGGGGAAAAGGAAGAAGACCAACAGGACCGACGCGACGGCGTTCGGCCAGGTGCGTCCGATGAGCGAGCGCCTCACAGCTCGTCCTCCTGCTTCAGGATGATGCGGAAGTAGTAGGCCATCAGCAGGCTCAGCATCAGGATGGTCAGGACCGCGATCGCGGATCCGACGCCGAAGCGCTGGGCGCCGAAGCCCTCCAGGAAGGCGTGGACCGGCAGGGTCCGGGTGAGTCCGTCCGGGCCGCCCTTGTTGATCAGGTAGACCTGGGTGAAGGACTTGAAGACCCAGATGACCTCGAGGAAGGTCGTGGCCAGGAAGAACGGCTTCAGGATCGGGAAGATCACCGAGCCGAAGACCTTGAAGGAGCCGGCGCCGTCCATCCGGGCGGCCTCGTAGAGCTCCTTGGGGATCGTGGTCAGGCCCGCGTAGGTGTTGAAGGCCACGAACGGGATCGACTGCCAGACGATCAGCAGGATGACCACGAAGAAGGTCGAGTACTCGCCGCTGGTCCAGCTGAAGTCGGCCATCGAGTGCCAGCCGAGCTTGTCCAGGAACCAGTTGACGACGCCGTAGTGCTGGTCGAACAGCCAGGTGTAGACGGTGGTCGCGGCGACGATCGGCATCGCCCAGGCCAGCAGCAGCGCGACGGACAGCGCGAGGCGCATCCGCTTGCCGAGCCGGTCGAGCAGCAGGCCGATCAGCGAGCCGAACACCATGATGAGGACGACGTTGACCGCGGTGAAGACCACCGTGCGCAGCGTGATCGTCCAGAACTCGGAACTGCCGAGCTGCTCGGTGTAGTTGGCGAAGCCGTTCCACTCGGTCAGGTGCTGGATGAACTGCCGCTTGTTGAGGTTCTGGAACGACACCACCGCGATCTTGAGCAGTGGCCATCCCAGCAGGAAGACGGTCGCCGCGATGGCCGGCAGCAGCAGGAGGTACGGCGCGCTCCGGGCACCCAGGCTCGGCCCGTCCGCCGGTCTGCGGCCCTTCTTCGGGGTGCGCTCGGCACCGGAAGTGGCGATCTCGTCTGTCATTGCCACCGCGGTCTTCCCTGGTTCCGGGGACTGTGTCTGCACCCGCTGCGAATGCACAGCCATCGTTCTCTCTTCCTGACAACCCGTCACGACGGACAGGCGCCGCCCACCGGCCCCCCGCCGGGAGCCGGTGAGCGACGCCGCTCGACTGCCTTACTGCTTCTGGTTGAGACGCTTGGCGATCTCGTCGTCGGCCTTCTTGGCGGCGGCGGCGTAGTCGCCGGTGAGCGCCGCGGTCAGGAAGTCCTTGATCGGGTTCGGCTCGTTCTCGACGTTGCTCCAGGTCGGCACGTTCGGGGTGGTCGCACCGTTGGCCGAGGCCGGCAGGGCGGCCTTGGCGAAGTCGCCGACGACCTGGCTGTTGAGCGAGGTCTTGTTCGGGATGAGGCCGGCGCCGGCCATCAGGCCCTCGTTCTTGTCGCTCATGGCGATCTTGAGGAAGCCCTTGGCGAGCTCGGGGTTCTTGGTCTGCTGGGCGATGGCCAGGTTCGAGCCGCCGAGGAAGACGCTGGAGGGCTTGTCCGCGGTCTTGCCGGGCAGCGGGAAGTAGCCGATCTTGTCGGCGGCCAGCTCCTCGGGCTTCGGGATCTCCCAGCCGAGGCCGATGATGGTGCCGATGTTGCCCTTGGCGAAGACGTCCTTCTGCTGCGGGGTGGCCTCGTCCTTGTCCTTCGGGGCGGTGGCCGAGTAGCTCTGCAGCTTCTTGTAGGTCTCGAAGGCCTTCTGCGCCTCGGGGGACGACAGGCCGCCGGCCCACTTGTCGCCGTCCTTCTTGGCGAACTTGCCGCCCTCGCTGGTCAGCAGGCCGAAGTAGGCGTACCACTCCTGGCCGGGCATGTAGAGCGGGTCGGTGACGCCCTGGACGGTCTTGACCTTGTCCAGGTCGGCGTAGAACTCGTCGAGGGTCTTCGGCGCGGTGGTGATGCCGGCCTTGCCCCAGATGTCCTTGTTGTAGGTCACCACGCGGTTGGTGAAGTACCACGGGGCGGCGTACTGCTTGCCGTCCAGGATCGAGGACTCGTTCAGGTTGGCGGCCCAGTCGGCGCCGCCGACGTTGGCCTTGTCCTTGGTGATGTCCAGCAGACCGCCGGTGGCCGCGTAGCCCGCCGTCTGGGTGTTGCCGATCTCCAGGACGTCGACCGAGCCCTCGGAGAGCGCGGCGGTGACCTTCTGGCCGATGCCGTTCCACTTCTGGGTCTGGATGTCGAGCTTGGCGCCCGGGTAGGCGGCGGTGAAGTCGGCCTTGACGCTGTCCTCCCAGCCCTTCGGGGCGGAGCCGTCCATCAGCCACACGGTGAGGGTCTTGCCGTCGAAGTTCTTGGCCGCCGAGGACGAACCGCTCTTGCTGTCGTCACTCTTGCCGTCCGAGCCGCAGGCCGCGAGACCCACGACCATTGCCGCGACGCCGACCGCCGCGATGAGCTGACGCTTCACGCCATCCTCCTGAGGGATGCCTGGATTGCCCCCGTCGGGTGGCAGCGGCTTACCCACGCATAGCGGGAGGAAAGGTGCCGCGGACCCCTTCGAACGGGTGGGGGGATTCGTAGTCACCGGTCTAGTGGTGTAGACCAGATGCCTGGAGCTTGGCCTAGACCAATGGGCCTGTCAACGGCTGTTCGACCGATCAGGACCACCCGTTATCAAGCCGACACCGCACATCGTTCATCGCGTGATGAGGTATTCGTTCCGTAGCCATACATGCAACGATGTGACCCGTTAACGATGTGGCGGGGCCGGTGAAGGCCCCGCGAGAAGCGGGAGAACAGGTCCGATGAGCAGCGACGGGGGAACCAGCGCCCAGGTCAACGACCCCGAGGTGAAGAACCTCGCCGCGCAGGCCGGCACCGACCCGACCGCGCGCGTGCCCAAGTACTACGGCCTCAAGCGCCACCTGCTCCAGCTCACCGAGACCCAGCCCGCGGGCACCCCGGTCCCGCCGGAGCGCGCCCTCGCCGCCCAGTTCGACACCTCCCGCACGACCGTCCGCCAGGCCCTCCAGGAGCTGGTCGTCGAGGGCCGGCTGGAGCGCATCCAGGGCAAGGGCACCTTCGTCGCCAAGCCCAAGGTCGCCCAGGCCCTCCAGCTCACCTCCTACACCGAGGACATGCGGGCCCAGGGCCTGGAGCCCACCTCGCGGCTGATCGAGATCGGCTACATCACCGCCGACGACCGGCTCGCCCCGCTGCTGGACATCAAGCCCGGCGGGCGCGTGCTGCGCATCGAGCGCCTGCGGCTGGCCAACGGCGACCCGATGGCCATCGAGGTCGCCCACCTGTCCGCCAAGCGCTTCCCGGCCCTGCGGCGCAACCTCGCCAAGCACAACTCCCTGTACGCGGCCCTGCGCGAGGTGTACGGCGTCACCGTCGCCGAGGCCGAGGAGACCATCGAGACCACCCTCGCCAACCCGCGCGAGGCCGGCCTGCTCGGCTCGGACCTCGGCCTGCCGATGCTCCAGCTCTCCCGGCACTCCTTCGACGGCGACGGGAACCCGGTCGAGTGGGTGCGCTCGATCTACCGCGGCGACCGCTACAAGTTCATCACCCGCCTGAAGCGCCCCGAATAGACCGCTCCTCCGCTCCCGAATTCCGGGCACCGGCGCACGCGCCGGTGCCCGTTTCGTCTTTACCGGCGCCCATCCGCGAACGCGCGCCGGGTGGGGGTGCCCGCACGGCGTCCGGATAGCGGGAAGTTCTGTCATTCCCAGTGACATGGATCACTCCATGGTCTAGATTGCGCAGCCGTACTGACAGCCGATCACCGATGGTGCTGCTCGGCGGGTCCCGGGGGTGCGCACGGCGTCCCGGGGGCTGCGGCGCCGACGGGGTGGACCCTGCGGAGCGGAGCCGAAGATGCCGTCTGATCCCGATGTCACCGAACATGTCATGCCCGAGCCACCGGGAGCACCGCTCCCGGTGGTGACGCCCGAGCGGGTGCTGGCCGGGCTCGCCCTGCTCGTGCCGATCGTGGCGATGCTCTGGGTGTCCTCCTACGACAAGACCGGCCCGGCGGTGGGCGGGATGCCGTTCTTCTACTGGTACCAGCTGCTCTGGGTGCCGGTGTCGGCCGTGTTCACCGTCGCCGCGTACCTGCTGATCAACCGCGACGAGAAGGCCCGCGCAACCGCCCGCCGGGCCGCGAAGGCGGGTGGCGCGCGATGAAGGACGTCAACGTCCCGGCCCTGACCGTGTTCGTGCTGTTCTTCCTCCTGGTCACCGTGATGGGCTTCCTGGCCTCGCGCTGGCGCCGGGCGGACAACGCGCAGCACCTGGAGGAGTGGGGCCTCGGCGGCCGCAGCTTCGGCACCTGGGTCACCTGGTTCCTGCTCGGCGGCGACCTCTACACCGCTTACACCTTCGTGGCCGTCCCCGCGGCGGTGTACGCCACCGGCGCGGCGGGCTTCTTCGCGGTGCCGTACACGATCGTCGCCTACCCGCTGGTGTTCCTCTTCCTGCCGCGGCTGTGGTCGGTCTCCCGGGTGCACGGGTACGTCACCCCGGCCGACTTCGTGCGCGGGCGGTACGGCTCGCGGCCGCTGTCGCTGGTCGTCGCGCTGACCGGGATCCTCGCCACCATGCCGTACATCGCGCTCCAACTGGTCGGCATCCAGGCCGTGCTGGACGTGCTGGGCGTCGGCGGCGGCGCGAACGCGAACTGGTTCGTCAAGGACCTGCCGCTGTTCATCGCCTTCGGCGTGCTCGCGGCCTACACCTACTCCTCCGGGCTGCGGGCGCCGGCCCTGATCGCGTTCGTCAAGGACGCACTGGTCTACATCGTGATCATCGTCGCGGTGATCTACATCCCGATCCGGCTCGGCGGGTACGGCCACATCTTCGAGGCGGCGCACCAGAAGTTCAGCGCGCCGAAGGCGGCCGGGTCGCTGACCGTCCCCGGCGACAAGCAGTGGACGTACGCGACGCTCGCGCTCGGCTCGGCGATGGCGCTGTTCATGTACCCGCACTCGGTGACCGGCGTGCTGGCCTCCAAGTCCCGCAACACGGTGCGCCGGAACATGGCGATCATGCCGGCGTACTCGCTGATGCTGGGCCTGCTCGCGCTGCTCGGCTTCATGGCGATCGCGGCCAACGTCAGCAAGGGCGACAAGAAGTTCAACGCCCAGCTGTCGGTGCCGCAGCTGTTCGCGGACATGTTCCCGGACTGGTTCACCGGCGTCGCCTTCGCGGCGATCGGCATCGGCGCGCTGGTGCCGGCCGCGATCATGTCGATCGCGGCGGCGAACCTCTTCACCCGCAACGTCTACAAGGAGTGGCTGAAGCCCTCCGCCACCGCGGCCGACGAGACCCGGGTGGCGAAGCTGGTCTCGCTGCTGGTCAAGGTCGGCGCGCTGGTCTTCGTGCTCGGCATGGACAAGCAGGCCGCGATCAACCTCCAGCTGCTGGGCGGCCTGTGGATCCTGCAGACCTTCGTCGCGATCGTCGGCGGCCTGTTCACCCGCTGGTTCCACCACTGGGCGCTGTTCGCCGGGTGGGCGGCCGGCATGGCCTACGGCACCTGGGAGGCGTACGGGATCGCCAGCCCGGCCACCAAGCACTTCGGCGGCAACGCGGCCGAGATCCCCGGGATCGGGCAGTACGGCTACATCGGCCTGACCGCCTTCGTGCTCAACCTGGTCGTCGCCGTGGCCCTCACCCTGGTGCTGCGGGCCGTCCGGGCGCCCTACGGCCCGGACGAGACGAGGCCGGCCGACTACAGCGCCGAGACCGGCGGCGACGACGAGCCGGAGAACGCGCCGGAGCCCGTAGCGGCGCACTGATTCGCCGCGTGCGCGCCCTGTGATCGCGCCGTCTTCTCCGTGAACACTGGGAGAAGGCGGCGCGATCATATGTATGAGCGGGCGCGCACGCCGGGCACCACCAGACCGGACCGGACACCACCGGCCGGCACCTGATCGACCACGGGGAGCTCGCGGCAATGGCAGAACTCGGCACCACCCTCAACGGTCAACACCAGTCCACCCGTCCGTCCGTCGCCACGCACGGCCAAGCCTCGAACGGCCAGCCCGCGAACGGCCAGCCGCCCGCGGTGCGGCTGCCGTCCGTGCTGATCGCGACCCGGCACGGCGAGTCCACCGCCAACGTCGAGTTCCAGCTGGCCGAGGCGGCCGGCGCGCTCAGCGTGCCGATCAGCTGCCGGGACGCCGACATCCCGCTGTCGCTGCACGGGCAGCAGCAGGCGCAGGCGCTCGGCCGCTGGTGGGCCGCGCTGCCCAGCGCCGACCGCCCGCGCAGCGTCTGGTGCTCGCCGTACGTGCGCACCGCCGAGACCGCCCGGATCGCGCTCGCCCAGGCCGCCGGACTCGGCGCCGTCCCGGTCACGCTCGCGGTGCGCCACGACGAGCGGCTGCGCGACCGCGAGCTCGGCGTCCTGGAGATGCTGCCGAAGGCCGCCATCGAGGCGAAGTACCCGGAGGAGGCGGCCCGGCGGCGCAAGATGGGCGAGCTGTACTACCGCCCGCCCGGCGGCGAGTCCTGGGCGGACGTCGCGCTGCGGGTGCGCAGCCTGCTGCGGGACGTGTGCGAGGAGGAGGCCGGTCGGCCGGTCCTGCTGGTGGCGCACGACTGCACCGTGCTGATGCTGCGGTACGCGCTGGACCGGCTCACGGAGGAGCGGCTGATGACGCTCGGGCCGGTGCACAACTGTTCCACCAGCCTGTGGCGGGCCCGGGACGGGCGGCTGCGGCCGTCGCACTGGAACGAGACCGGGCACCTGACGGTGCCGGACTGACGGTGCCGGACCGACGGCGACGGACCGACGGTGAGGGCCCGGCGGCGAGGGACCGGCGCGTCACTCCGGCCGGACCCCGGCGACGGCCGGCCCGGCGAAGCAGCGCCGGTAGGCCAGCGGCGTGGTCCCGAGTCGGCGCCCGAAGTGGTGGCGCAGGGCCGCCGCGTTGCCGAAGCCGCAGCGGGCGGCGATCGCGTCCACCGATTCGGTGGTGGACTCCAGCAGCCGCTGGGCGAGCAGCACCCGCTGCCCGGTGAGCCAGCGGTGCGGGGTGGTCCCGGTCTCCTGCTGGAAGCGGCGGGCGAAGGTGCGCGGCGACATGTGGACCCGGGCGGCCAGCTGCTCGACGGTGGACTCCCGGTCCAGGTGGTGGCGCATCCAGTCGAGCAGCGGGGCCAGGGAGTCGCCGTCGCCCTCGGGCAGCGGGCGGTTCACGAACTGCGCCTGCCCGCCCTCCCGGTGCGGGGCCACCACCATCCGGCGGGCGATCGCCCGGGCCACCTCGGCGCCCTGCAGCCTGCGCACCAGGTGCAGGCAGGCGTCGATGCCGGCGGCCGTCCCGGCCGAGGTGATCACCGGGTCGTCGTCGACGTAGAGGACGTCCGGCTCGACCCGGGTCTTCGGGAAGCGCTCGGCGAGCTCCTCGGTGTGCCGCCAGTGGGTGGTGGCGCAGCGGTCGTCCAGCAGTCCGGCCGCGCCGAGCACGAAGGCACCGCTGCAGATGGAGAGCACCCGGCCACCGCCGGCGACCGTCGCCCGCAGCGCCTCCAGCAGCGGTTCCGGGTAGCGCGGACGGATCGCGGAGGCGGTGACGATCACCAGGTCGGCGCCGGCCAGCCGCTCCGGGCCGTGCGGGACGTCCATCGAGAAGCCCGCGTGGGTGCGGTGCGGGCCCGGACGGGCGCCGGCCAGCGCGAAGTCGTACCCGGGCAGGCCGTCGGCGGTGCGGTCCAGGCCGAACACCTCGCAGGCGACGCCGAGCTCGAAGGGGTGGATGTCCTCCAGCACGACCGCGACCACGTTCCTGAGCATGCGGATCAGCATGCCCGGCGGACCTCGGCCGACGGAAGAGCCGCGTGGCAGGAATTCGAGGCAAACGGTCGTTCCTGCCACTCGTGGGCACCCGCACGGTCCGGCCAGGGTGGAGCCATGGACTCCGAAACGATCGCGAGCGCAATCGCCCTGGCCGGCGCCGTCGGCGGGTTCGGCCTGCTCGGCACCCTGATCGGCCGCGAGGTCTCCCGCGGCGCCGCCGCCGGCCGCGACAACTGGCACCGCGCCGGCGGCTACCCGGCCGGCCCGGAACGCCTCGACCGCCTGTACGGCACCATGCCCGCCGCTTCGCTGCGCCCGTCGGCGGACCCGGTCGTCCTACCGGTCCGCGCGACCCCCGGGATCAGGACCGCGCACGGCTCCGGCACACTTTCCACATGGACATCGTCATCCGCCCGGCCCGCGAGGAGGACCTCGCCGACGCCGGCCGCATCACCGTCGAGGCGTTCGTCGGCGACGGCCACACCGCGCCCGACAGCAGCTACGTCGAGCTCCTGCGCGACGCCGGCCGCCGCGCCCGGGAGGCCGAGCTGCTCGTCGCGGTCGACGTGGCCGGCGGAGGGGTCCTCGGCTGCGTGACCTTCGCGGTCGGCGGCACCGAGTGGGCCGACATCGCCGTCCCGGGCGAGGGCGAGATCCGGATGCTCGCCACCGCGGCGGCCGCCCGCGGGCGGGGTGTCGGCGAGGCCCTGGTGCGCGCCGCCCTGGCCCGCACCCGCGAACTCGGACTGGCCGGGATGGCGTTCTCCACCCAGCCGCGGATGACGGCCGCCCACCGCATATACGAGCGGGTCGGGTTCCGGCGCGCACCCGAGCGCGACTGGGCGCCCTTCCCGGGCATGGACCTGATGGTGTACGCGATGGCCTTCTGACGGCGTTCCGGCAGCGTGCGCGGCCGGTGGCCGAAGGCCGGTGACTTGAAATGACCATCCGATAGGGACACTGCTAGGATCCGCCGCATGACGACGGGGAGTGCGCCTAGCGGCTGGTATGACGACCCTTCCGGCCAGCCCAACACGCTGCGCTGGTGGGACGGTTCCACCTGGACCGACAAGATTCAGGCCAAGCCCGGAGGCGCCCCGGGCGCCCCCGCGGACGCGGCGGCCCCGACGGCCGTCTCACCGGCGCCGGGCCCGGCCGCAGCGCCGCCCACCCCGACCATGCCGTCCCTGCCGACCCAGACCGCCACGTCGGGCCCGCAGTCCGGACCGGCCGCCCGGCCCGCGCCGGCCCCGCAGCCCGTCCAGCCGCAGGTCCAGCAGCCCGCGCCGCAGCCGATCCCGACCTCGGTGGTCTTCGAGACCGTCGACCCGAAGCGCGGCAAGAACCGGATCCTGCTGGCCGTCGGCGCCGTGGTGCTGTCCCTGGCGATGGCCGGCGCCGGCTACGTCGTCGGGCACAAGACCGGCGGCTCCCCGAAGGCCTCGGCGAGCACCGCGCCCGCGGCCGCCGGCGACCCCAAGAGCCCGAACGGCTTCATGGGCACCGCGCTGACCGGCGGCCAGCCGCTCGCGGGCGGACGTCAGGTGACCGGCCAGGACGGCAAGATGAACTTCATGGTGCCGCAGGACTGGCAGGTCCAGAACGACGCCAAGACCCCGACCGACGTCCGGTACGCGGTCAACCCGTACGCCTGCGTCGGCCACGGCAACGGCGCCTGCACGCGCGGCATCGTCGTCCAGAACCTCCGGGTGTTCAACGGCGGCTGGTCCGACCCCAAGTCCCTCGTGCTCGGCATGGGCCAGCTGCTCTACAACACCCGCTACGGCTCGGACGCGCCCAGCCCGCCGGAGCCGGTGAAGCAGTCGGCCGTCAAGATCCAGGGCCTGGACGGCTACCTCGCCCTGTGGCACGTGCCGATGTCCAGCGGCTCCTCGACCCCGGACAGCTACTGCGGCGTCCTGGAGGTCACCCCGGCGGCCGGCGCGACCACCGTCCCGGTGCTGCAGATCTGCCTGGACCAGGCGGCGGAGGCCCCGCCGCTGACGGTCATGGACCAGATCGCGAACTCCGTCAAGATCACGCCCTGACCGGTGAAACTCCCCGCAGGCCCCGCCCCTCCCGGCGGGGCCTGCGGCGTTTCGCGGCGCGGCGACAGCCGGACCCCGGCTGTGGCCGGCCCACCGCTGCCCGTATGCTGACCGCTTGAACGACAATCCGACCCCAGGTATAACGTGTCGGTCCCGCCGAACCGTTCAGCAACGGGCGGGTGACCACGGCCCACGGGCGTCGACAAGGCAGGAAACCAACGGCTCCGGTGCGACGGGGCGTTGTATGGGGGAATACCGGTGGACTCCACCAACGAACATGCGGCGAACCGGACCGGCCGGGGACGAGGACGCCACGGACGCGTGCTTCCCCGGGCCCGCCACGAACGCCGGCTCGTGCGCCGCGACGTGCGCAACAGCGCCGCCCAGCGCGCCTACATAGCCGGCGCCGACGCGACCGGCCCGCTGTCCCCGGGCGAGGACGGCGCCGCCGTGCGCTACCGCTCGGTGTCCTCCCGCGGCGTCAAGTTCGTGATGACCGTCCTGGTCACGGTCAACGCGCTGGCCGGCCTCGCCTTCGTCGGCTGGCTGCTGCTGCCCGAGCACATCCCCGGCTCCGGCGTGGGCTGGTCCCCGGACTGGCGGATCAACCTCGCGCGCATCTGCTTCTGCGCCGTCATCACCGTCGAGGTGATCCGGCTCGTCCAGAACCTCGCCGTCTGGGTCTTCGCCTTCCGCGCCAAGGACCCCCTGCCGGTCACCCCGCCGCCCGGCCTCAAGGTCGCCGTGCTCACCACGATCGTGCCCTCCAAGGAGCCGATCGAGATCGTCGAGCGCACCCTCGAAGCGATGCTGCGCATCGAGTACGACGGCCAGGTCGACGTCTGGATCCTCGACGAGGGCGACGACGACCGGGTCAAGGAGATGGCCGCCCGCCTCGGCGTGCACCACTTCAGCCGCAAGGGCCGCCCCGAGTACAACCAAGCCGAGGGCGAGTTCCGGGCCAAGACCAAATCCGGCAACCACAACTCCTGGCGCGCCGAGCACGAGCACGGCTACGACGTCGTGGCCCAGATGGACCCCGACCACGTCCCGCTGCCCTGCTTCCTGGAGCGCACCCTCGGCTACTTCCGCGACCCCGACACCGCGTTCGTCGTCGCCCCGCAGGTCTACGGGAACATGTACGACAACTGGGTCGCCCACGGCGCCTCCGTGCAGCAGTACCTGTTCTCCGGCCTGGTCGAGCGCGGCGGCAACGGCATGGACGCGCCGCTGCTGATCGGCACCAACCACCTGTACCGGCCCACCGCGTGGCAGCAGATCGGCGGCTACCAGGACTCGATCATCGAGGACCACCTGACCAGCATGCGGATCCAGGCCACCGTCAACCCGGCCACCGACCGCCGCTGGAAGGGCGTCTACACCCCCGACGTCCTCGCCGTCGGCGAGGGGCCGACCTCCTGGACCGACTACTTCAACCAGCAGAAGCGCTGGGCCTACGGCATCTGGGAGATCCTGCTCAAGAGCCGCCTGCGCTCGGGCCTCAAGCTGCGGCTGCGCCAGCGCGTGCTCTACGGGCTCGTCCAGTTCTACTACCCGAGCGTCGCGGTCAACACCGTCCTCGGCAGCCTCGCCACCTCCGTCTACCTGGCCCTCGGCGTCACCTCCATCCACCTCAACAGCACCCACTGGATGGCCCTGTGGGGTGCCAGCATGGGCAGCTGGTTCGTGCTGTGGCTGTGGCTGCGCCGGTTCAACCTGGCCGCGCACGAGCGGCGCGAGATCGGCATGGCCGGCATGGGCCTGGCCCTGTTCGCCGGCCCGGTGTACGTCGCCGCGGCGCTCGCCGCGCTGCTGCGCCGGCCGCTCGCGTACGCCGTCACCGCCAAGGGCGACCTGCGCAGCGCCGAGTCGCTCTCGACGTTCCGGCTGCACCTGCTGTGGGCGGCGGTCGCGGGCGGGCTGCTCGGGGCGAGCTTCACGCTCCACCACGACATCTGGATCCTGCGGTTCTGGGCGGTCGTCAGCCTGTTCACCGGGGTCGCGCCGCCGGTGATCTCCTTCGTCAGCGGCCGCCGCGACGCCCGCGCCCAGCGCGCCGCCGAGGCCAAGGCCGCCGACGCAGCCGAAGCCGCCGAGGCCGTCGCGGCCGTCGAGGTCCCGGAAGCCATCGCCGTCCCCGCGGCCCCCGCAGCGCCCGAAAGCGAGGAGTCGCCCGCCGCCCGGCCGGTGCCGACGCAGCGCCGCCGGCCCGCGCGCGCCGAAGAGGCCGACACCGCCGAGGAGTTCGAGGAGCTGCTGGAGCCTGCGCGGGCCGGCGGCCGCCGTGAGCAGGAGGGCCGCTGATGCTGCGGATCACCGTCCCCCGGATCGCCGCCCTGGTCGCCCTGGCCCTGATGGTCGGCTACACCTTCGTGCTCGCGCCCCGGCTGTCGCGGGGCCACGACCAGGACCCGTACGGCTTCGCCGGCGCCGCCCCGACCGCGATGCCGACCTGGCTCACCAGCGCCCTGGCCGCGCCCCCGACCGCCACCCCCGCGACGGCCTCCCCCGGCGCGAGCGCCGTCCCGGCCCCGACGCCCGCCCCGGCGCCGCAGTTCCCGCCGGCCGGCGAGGCGTTCACCGGCATCATGACCAAGACCGGCCCGTACGACCTCTCCCCGCTCGACGAGTTCACCTCCGCCGTCAAGCACCAGCCGAACGTCCTGGAGTTCTCGGTCGGCTGGTGGGACCGCAAGTTCGACCGCCGGGTCTTCGACACCGTCGCCCAGCGCGGCATCATGCCGATGGTCGCCTGGGAGCCGTGGGACTACCGCAAGGAGGCCAAGGAGGACAAGCTCCGCGGCGAACAGCCGGAGTACGCCCTCTCCAACATCATCGACGGCAGGTTCGACGACTACATCAAGACCTGGGCCGAGGGCGTCAAGGGCCTCGGCTACCCCGTCGCGCTGCGCTTCGCCCACGAGATGAACGGCTACTGGTACCCGTGGGCCGAGCAGTCCAACGGGAACAAGAAGGGCCAGTACGTCGAGGCCTGGAAGCACGTCCACGACATCTTCAAGCAGGTCGGCGCGACCAAGGTCACCTGGGTGTGGAGCCCCAACGTCGACTACGAGAACGCCACCAGCCTCAACACGCTCTACCCCGGCGACGACTACGTCGACTGGATCGGCCTGTCCGGCTACTACGGCACCACCGGCGTCGAGAAGTACAAGTCCTTCGACCAGATCTTCCAGCCGACGATCAAGGAGCTCCGGGGCTTCACCCAGAAGCCCGTCGTGATCACCGAGACCGGCGCCACCGACACCTCCGGGCTCAAGGCGCAGTGGATCGGCGAGATGTTCGCGCAGCTCCCCCAGCACCCCGACATCATCGGCGTGATCTGGTACGAGGCGCGCAAGGAGGTCGACTGGCGGGTCGCCGCGTCCGACGCGGCCGCGCAGGCGTACGCCGCCGGGGTCTCCGCGCCCCGCTACAACACGCCGTGGACCGTGCACTCGGTGCCGGCCCTGACCGCCGCGCCGCCGCCACCGCCGCCCGCGCCCTCGCCCGACCCCTCCCCGTCGCCCTCGGCCTCCCCGTCGGCCGGCAAACCGAGCCCGCCGGCCCGGAAGCCGACCGGCACGGCCACCCGGCCGCGGTCGAGCTCCACCCCCGCAGGGTGAGCGCGCCCCAGGTCCGGCCGACGGACCGCACGACCACGCAGCAGCAGGGAGGCGAGCACCCCATGACCAACCCCGCCATACCCGGCGCCGGACCCGCCGGCCGGCGCCCGTGGTGGGCGCTCGCACCGGCCGCCGTCCTCGCGCTGGTCCTGTGCGCCCTGCTGCTCCCCCGGGACCAGAAGGATCCCGCCGGACCGGTCAAGGCCGCCCCCGTGGTCACCCCGCTGCCCGCCGCGACCGCCGGCGAGCTGTGCTCCACCGCGCAGAACCGTTACCCCTCGCAGACCGTGGACTCCGGCCGCTACCTGATCAACCCCAACGAGTGGAACGCCACCGGGGGCCTGTGCATCAGCAGCACCGACGGCGCCACCGGCTTCAAGGTCACCCGCAGCGGCGTCGGCCCGGCCAGCCTGACCGACCCGCTGCGCGGCCCCGGCGCGTACCCGCACATCAGCACCCAGTTCCAGCCGGGCACCGGGCCGCTGCCGATCCCCGTCAACAACCTGCGCTACGCGACCAGCAGCTGGCACACCACCCAGGTCGACTCGGGCGTCTACAACGCCTCGTACGACATCTGGTACAGCAACAGCCGCACCAGCTGCTCGTTCACCGAGAGCGCCGAGCTGATGATCTGGCTGCGCGGCAACGGCAAGACCCCCTTCGGCGACGAGGCCGGCGAGCTCAAGGCCGGCGGCACCTCCTACCGCGTGTTCCAGGCGCCGAAGACGGGCAGCCACACCCTGATCACCTACGAGATGGCCACCAGCACGGCCTCCGTCACCGACCTGGACCTGCGGGCCTTCACCCGCGACGCCGTCCAGCGCGGCTACGTCCCGGCCGGCTCCTACCTGTGCGCCGTCCAGGCCGGCTTCGAGATCTGGGACGGCGGCGCCGGGCTCGGCAGCGACTCGTTCTCCTTCCAGGCCGCCGCCGGGCAGCCCAGCGGCGCGATCACCTCGGCCCTGCCGGGCCTGTGCCTGGACAGCCGGGTCGGCGGCGACCCGGCGGCGGTCGGCGCGGGCACCTGCGACGGCTCCCCGGCCCAGACCTGGACGATGGCGGACGACGGCTCGATCGGCCAGTCCGGCCGCTGCGTCGAGGACCCCGCGATCGGCTTCCCCGTCCTCACCGCGTGCACCGCGCGGCCCGACCAGCGCTGGCGGGTGACCCCGACGGGACAGCTCGCGAACCAGGACTCGGGGCGCTGCATCGACAACCCGGCGAACCCGGCGGCCCCCTCGGGGACCTCTCCGGGCGCTTCTCCGGGAACGGCCGCGAGCGGCGCGACGCAGGTGCGGATGCGCCCGTGCGACACCCGCACGAGCCAGGAATGGCACCCCCCGGCCTGAGCAGTTTATCGCACGCGGGCTCGAACAACTGTGCCGCGCGACACTACATGTGGGGCTGCATCGGATTCCCGGCACTAGATGTATGCTCATCCCTGCTGTCGACGCAGGGGAACCCGGTGCGAGTCCGGGACTGCCCCGCAGCGGTGTGCGGGCGGCTCAACAGAGCCTCTCCCGCGAGTCCGAGTACCTGCCGACGGCGTGCAGAGGCCCTCCCGCAGAGGCCGGCAGCACACGCAGTACGTTCCGAGCCTCGCGGGCGGGCCGGGGATGACACCGTCGTGCGACGCACCCTTGCGTGCCCGCGCGCGTGCGCCCCTGCCCCGAACGGCCCGGTACTCCGATCACCGCCGCCGATCGCCGCCAGGAGAGAGCGCCTTGACCATCGCTGCCTCAGCCACCCTGCCCACCCAGGGCACCGGCTCCGCCCCCGCCGACCCGACGGTCTCCGACCCCGGCGGCGCGCTCCTGCGACTCCTCACCGACCGCAGCGCCGATCTCCCCCAGGTGGACCCCGGCCACGTCGCCGCCGCCGCGCTGCGCGGGCGCCACGCCGGCTCGGACTTCGCCGAGCTGCGCGGGCTGGCCGTGGACGCCGCCGCGTCGATGATCGCCGAGGACCCCCAGTACTCGAAGCTGGCCGCCCGCCTGCTCGCCCTGGAGATCGTCGACGAGGCCGTCGGCCAGGGCGCCGTCTCCTTCGCCGCCTCCGTCGCCGTCGGCCACGCCGAGGGCCTCATCGGCGACACCACCGCCGCGTTCGTCGCCAAGCACGCCACCGCCCTCGACGCGCTGATCGACCCCCAGGGCGACGACCGCTTCGAGTACTTCGGCCTGCGCACCGTGCAGTCCCGCTACCTGCTGCGCCACCCGATCACCCGCAAGGTCGTCGAGACCCCGCAGCACTTCCTGCTCCGCGTCGCCTGCGGCCTGGCGGTCGGCGACAGCGAGCAGTCGGTGCGCGAGGTCGCCGAGCTGTACGGCCTGATGAGCCGTCTGGAGTACCTGACCTCCTCGCCGACGCTCTTCAACTCCGGCACCCGCCACCCGCAGATGTCGAGCTGCTACCTGCTCGACTCGCCGCTGGACAACCTCGACTCGATCTACAACCGCTACGCGCAGATCGCCCGGCTGTCCAAGCACGCCGGCGGCATCGGCCTGTCCTACTCGCGCATCCGCTCGCGCGGCAGCCTGATCCGCGGCACCAACGGCAAGTCCAACGGCATCGTCCCGTTCCTGCGCACCCTCGACTCCTCGGTCGCCGCGGTCAACCAGGGCGGCCGCCGCAAGGGCGCGGCCTGCGTCTACCTGGAGACCTGGCACGCCGACATCGAGGAGTTCCTGGAGCTGCGCGACAACACCGGTGAGGAGGCGCGCCGCACCCACAACCTGAACCTGGCGCACTGGATCCCGGACGAGTTCATGCGCCGCGTGAACGCCAACGCCGACTGGTCGCTGTTCTCCCCCGCCGACGTGCCCGAGCTCGTCGACCTGTGGGGCGAGGAGTTCGACGAGGCCTACCGCAAGGCCGAGCAGGCCGGCAAGGCCGTGCGCACCATCCCCGCGCAGACCCTCTACGCCCGCATGATGCGCACCCTCGCGCAGACCGGCAACGGCTGGATGACCTTCAAGGACGCCTCCAACCGCGCCGCCAACCAGACCGCGCTGCCGGGCCGCACGGTGCACTCCTCCAACCTGTGCACCGAGATCCTGGAGGTCACGGACGACTCCGAGACCGCCGTGTGCAACCTCGGCTCGGTCAACCTCGGCGCCCACGTGGCCGACGGGGCCTGCGTCGAGGACCTGGCCGACGCCATGGACTGGGAGCGCCTGGACGCCACCGTCCGCACGGCCGTGACCTTCCTCGACCGCGTGGTGGACATCAACTTCTACCCGACGGTCGAGGCCGGCGCCTCCAACTCCCGCTGGCGGCCGGTCGGCCTCGGCGTGATGGGCCTGCAGGACGTCTTCTTCAAGCTGCGGATCGACTTCGACTCGGCCGAGGCCGCGCAGCTGTCCACGCTCATCGCCGAGCGCATCATGCTCACCGCCTACGAGCGCTCCGCCGACCTGGCCGAGCAGCTGGGCCGCCACGAGGCGTACGGCGAGACCCGCGCCGCCCGCGGCGAGCTGCACATCGATCACTTCCCGTCGGCCGCCCCGCAGTGGGCCGACCGCTGGGAGGCGCTGCGCGCCCGCATCGCCGTCACGGGCCTGCGCAACTCGCTGCTGCTGGCCATCGCGCCGACCGCGACGATCGCCTCGATCGCCGGCGTGTACGAGTGCATCGAGCCGCAGGTGTCCAACCTGTTCAAGCGCGAGACGCTCTCCGGCGAGTTCCTCCAGGTCAACCCGTACCTGGTGCGCGAGCTCAAGGAGCTCGGCGTCTGGGACCAGCAGACCCGGGACGCGCTGCGCGACTCCAACGGCTCGGTCCAGGACTTCAACTGGCTGCCGGCCGAGGTCCGTTCGCTCTACCGGACGGCCTGGGAGCTGCCGCAGCGCGCGCTGATCGACCTGGCCGCGGCCCGCATGCCGTACATCGACCAGAGCCAGTCGCTCAACCTGTTCATGGCCGCGCCGACCATCGGCAAGCTCAGCTCGATGTACGCGTACGCGTGGAAGGTCGGTCTGAAGACCACCTACTACCTGCGCTCGCGCCCGGCGACCCGCATCGCCCAGGCCGCGCCGGGTGCCGCCCGCGCCGCCGCGCCGGTGCCCGCCAACACGATCCCGGTGGGCACGCCGACCCTCACCCCGGAGCAGGAAGCCGCCCTCGCCTGCTCCCTGGAGAACCCCGAGTCCTGCGAGGCCTGCCAGTGAGCACCACCGAGAACGACCGCAAGATGCTGCTCGACCCCGGCTTCGAGCTGACGCTGCGCCCGATGCGCTACCCGTCGTTCTACGACCGGTACCGGGACGCGATCAAGAACACCTGGACCGTCGAGGAGGTGGACCTGCACTCCGACGTCGCCGACCTGGCGAAGCTCAGCGAGGGCGAGCGCCACCTGATCGGCCGGCTCGTGGCGTTCTTCGCGACCGGCGACTCGATCGTCGCGAACAACGTGGTGCTGAGCCTCTACAAGCACATCAACTCCCCGGAGGCGCGCCTGTACCTGTCGCGCCAGCTGTTCGAGGAGGCCGTGCACGTCCAGTTCTACCTGACGCTGCTCGACACCTACCTGCCCGACCCCGAGGACCGCAACGCCGCCTTCGCCGCGGTGGAGAACATCCCCTCCATCCACCAGAAGGCCCAGTTCTGCTTCAAGTACATGAACGCGGTCGACCACATCGACTCGCTGCAGACCAAGGAGGACCGCCGCGCGTTCCTCCTGAACCTGATCTGCTTCGCGGCCTGCGTCGAGGGCCTGTTCTTCTACGGCGCCTTCGCGTACGTGTACTGGTTCCGCTCGCGCGGCCTGCTGCACGGCCTGGCTACCGGCACCAACTGGGTGTTCCGCGACGAGTCCATGCACATGGACTTCGCGATGTCGGTGGTGGACACCGTCCGCGAGGAGGAGCCCGACCTCTTCGACGACGAGATGGCCAAGCAGGTCACGGAGATGCTGGAGGAGGCCGTCGAGGCCGAGCTCCAGTTCGCCCAGGACCTGTGCGGTGACGGTCTCGTCGGGATGAACACGGACTCGATGCGGCAGTACCTGGAAGCCGTCGCCGACCAGCGCCTGGCCCGCCTCGGCATGCCGATCCGCTACGGCTCGACGAACCCGTTCGGCTTCATGGAGCTGCAGAACGTCCAGGAGCTGACCAACTTCTTCGAGCGCCGGGTCTCCGCCTACCAGGTCGCCGTCGAGGGCTCCGTCTCCTTCGACGACGAGTTCTAGGCCTTCGGATACGACAGTGGTGCCCCGCACGGCCAAGCCCGTGCGGGGCACCACTGTTTGACCCCCTCGCTCCTCGCGAGGCCCCGCCGGAGAAGAGTCACCGCCGTCATCGAACCAACGTGCGGCATCGATCGTATGAACAGCATCTGAAGCGACTTCAGGACGTCGACGGGCCTCCTAGGCTGCGGCCGTCCGTCTTGATCACTCCAGCCCGGGGGACCCCACCATGCTCATCCTGTCCCTGCTGTTCCTGGCCGTCGGCACCGGCCTGCTCATACTGCGGTGGCGCAGGATCGGCTCCTGGCCGGTCACCCTCGGCGGCGTCCTCGCCGGGGCGCTCGGGCTGCTCCTGGGGCTCACGACCTTCGTGCACGTGGTCGGGCCGACGGACGTCGCGGTGCCCACCAGCCTCGGCAAGGTCGGCCGCACCTGGCAGCCCGGGCTCCACTTCAAGTCGCCGCTGACCGACGTGACGACCTTCTCGACCCGCCCCTCCGATCTCAACCTGACCGGTGACTCCACCGTCGAGGTCCACTCCTCCGAGGGCGGGGTGCTGTACGCCGACATCACGGTGAAGTGGTCGATCGACCCCGAGCACACCGTCGAGCTGTTCAAGCTGGCCGGCAGCGCCGACGCCGTCCAGCAGCGGCTGGTCTACCCGGACAGCCGGGAGATCGTGCGCAACGTCTTCGCCCGCCACACCAGCGTCGAGGGCTACAGCTCGCAGCGGGAGGCGATCAGCGCCGAGATCGACAAGCTGATCACCGACCGGCTCGCCCCGCGCGGCATCCTCGTCAACGGCGTCAACCTGCGCAACGTCCGGCCGAACGACGCCCTGCAGAAGGCGATCGACCAGAAGATCCAGCAGGACCAGGCCACCGCCCAGGCACAGGCCGCCGTGCTCACGGCCAAGGCCGAGGCCGAGAAGCGCAGGATCGAGGCCGACAGCACCGCCGCCGCCAACGCCGCGATCGCCAACTCGCTCACCGACAAGATCCTGCTGAGCCAGTGCATCGAGGCCTTCAAGGCCGCCGCCGAGAAGAACCCCGTCTACGCCAGCCCCTGCGGCACCAACGGCACGCCGGTCATCGTGGACGGCACCAAGCGCTGAGCCCGGACCACAAGGCGAACGCCTCCGCCCGGCGGGCTCACGCACGACGGCGCAGGAAGTCGGTGTCGCCGACTTCCTGCGCGCGGGGCTCGTCAGCCGTGGTCTTCCCACTCCGCTTCGCAGAACCGGGCCTCGCTGATCACGGTGTCCCCGGCTCGGGTGGCCCGGAGGTACATGCCCAGCCCGTCCAGTTCCAGGTCTTCGCCGCAGCCGACGACCACGTCGATCCCGCGGTCTTCGAGGTGCCGGACCAGGGCCGCCTCAAGAGTGGAGACCGTCCTGCCGATCAGCCGGATGCCCTCGAACTCGACCTGCGGCCCGGTGCGGCCGAGCACGGTCACGGCGGCCAGCGTGGGGACGCCCTTCAGGTACGAGTAGTGGGTGGCCACACCGGCCTCCTCGAACCGCTCCCCGTCCAGGCGCCACTCGCCGGCCCCGATCTTCGGCGCGCGATGCTGTCCCCGGCGGGTCGTCGGCTCCTCGCCGTGCAGTGCGGCCGCCACCTGGTCCGGACGCATCCCGAACCGAAGCGGGCCGACCGCCACCAGCGGCGTCCAGTCCCAGCGGGGCCGGTCCTCCTCCGCCGCCACCGGCCAGGCCCCGGGGTTCTTCTCCCAGCCGCGGACATCGCGCCACCGGATGACCGGCTCGGTCCCGTACGGATCGTCGGCCGGCCCGGGGCCGACCAGCAGGGCCTCGGTGAGCATCGCGTCCTTCTGCTCCCGCGCGGCGCCCATCGACAGCCCCCAGGCCGCCACCTCGGGATCCCCGCTCCAGTTCACCTTCACCGATTCGCCATCTCGGCGGGCGAGTTCATGAACATCCGCACGCACCTCGGACGGCACCCGGGCGATCAGCCCGACGTCCCCCAGCCGCACCAGCGGTCCGGTCAGCGCGTCCACCGCCACGGCGGCCAAGCGCTCGTCCACCCCGTAGATCGCGGTCACGCCCACGTCTCGGTACCGCTGCCAGGACAGCCTGCCCGCCCAGCTCCGCGAAGCGGAGACGGCCGCCCCGCCCAGAACCGTCCGGACCTCGCCGGGACTCATCCCGAACAGCAGCGGCCCGACCCCCACCAGCGGTCGGAGCACCCACCGCGCCCGTTCCCCGTCGGGCTTCCTGCTCCACCACATCTCCGGCACCCCTCCACGACCGTTCCGAGCGATCTCGCCGGTCACCCTAGGGGAACCGTCCGACGAACCGATCCGCGATCAGGCCGATGCGTCCAGGGCCGCGCGCCAGACCGGGCTGTCGACGTAGTGGTTGTCGAACCGCTCCGCCGACTCGGCGATCTCCTTCGGGTCGGCCTCGCCGCGCATGACCCGGCCCAGCAGGCGCAGGTAGTCGAACCGGCCCATGCCGGGGGTGAAGACGAACAGGACGTCCGCCTCGCAGCCGGGCGCCGCGGCGAAGGCGTGCGGGGTGTGCGGCGGCACGGCCAGGAAGTCACCGGCGTCGAGCACCGTGATCTCCTCGCCCACCAGCACCCTGAGGGAGCCGCTGATGACGAAGAACAGCTCGGTCGCCTTGGTGTGGACGTGCGCGGGAGCCCCGACGGCGCCTTCCGCGAACGTGGAACGGTAACTGGTGAAGCCGTCGGCCGTCCCGTCCGAGTCGGCGAACAGCCTCATCACGGAACTCGGATCGGCACAGGTCTCGGCGTCGGCGTGACGGGTCAGCACCGGCTCGAACGGCGCGGCCGGCGCGGCAGGTTCGTGAGCCGCCTCGGCCGCCTCGGCCTGCCCACTGCCGAACACCTCCTTGACGAGCCGCTGCTGCGCCTTCTGGAACGCCTCGGCCGTGGCGACGAAGTCGAGTTCGGCGTCCCCGCAGGTGAGAGAGGCGGTCAGAGTCCTGCTGCCGTCGGGCGAGCTGTACATCAGCGCGCCCCAGCCCCAGAAGCCGCCGTTGTGGTGGAAGACGGTCCCGCCGTCCGTCTCCTCCACGAACAGCCCCAGGCCGTAGCCGAGTTTGGGGTGCGGCGTGCGCATCTCGGCGAGCAGGGGGGCCGGCAGGAGCTTGCCGCCCATCAGCGCGGAGAAGAAGGTGTGGAGGTCCTCGGTGGTCGAGATCATGTCGCCGGCGGCGGAGATCCAGGAGACGTCGAAGCGGGTGACGTCGACGACCTTCCACTGGCCGGCGTCCTCGTACCGGTAGTAGCCGTGGGCGTGCGGCTCGGGGATCTCCGGCGAGGCGTCCGGCACCAGGGTGCCGGACAGGCCGAGCGGCTCCAGGATCAGCCGCCGCATCTCCTCGGCGAAGGGGCGGCCGGTGACGTGCTCGACGAGCAGCCTGGCCAGGACGTAGTTGGTGTTGGAGTAGCTCCAGTCCGTTCCCGGCTCGAACCGGGCCGGCTTGGACAGCGCCAGCCGGACCAACTCCTCGGGCTGGTAGGTGTGGAACTGGTTGTCCACGTACTCCTGGCCCTGCCAGGGGATGCCCGGCGCGACCGTCCCGTCCTCGTAGTACTCGCCGGTGTAGTTGAACAGCCCGCTGGTGTGCTGCAGGAGCATGCGCACCGTGATCCGCCGGTCCAGCCCGAACCGGGGCAGGTGGTCGTCCACCGGGCTGTCCAGCCCGAACCTGCCTTCGGCCACCAGTTGCAGCACCAAGGTCGCGGTGAAGGTCTTGGTGGTGCTGCCGATCCGGAACCGCCCGTCGACCGGCGGCTTCTCGCTCTCGCCCAGCTCGCGTACTCCCGCGCTGCCGACCCATTCGCCGCGGTCGTCGTTCACGCGCAGCTGCATGCCTGCGAAGCCGGTAGCAACGATCTCCTCGATGGTCTTCTGCAGCTCGGGGCCGGTGAGGGAGAGGGACATGGTGTGCTCCTTGTAGGACGTGTGGGTGGGTGTTGCCGGGTCAGGTGGTGCGGGGTGCCGTTCCGCAGGGCGCGGGTCAGAGGCTGCGCGCGGTGATGTCGCCGTAGGAGGTGGTGGCGCGGATGTCGAGACCGGCGGTGCCGTCGTTCTTGAGGGCGTTGCTGATGCGGCCGTGGCCGGTGCCGGCGTCCAGGGCGGCCGACACGCCCGCGGCGGCGTCGACCGTGATGTCGCCGGACTGGGTGCCGAGGCGGACGGTGCCGCCCGTGGCCTCCGCGATCCGGATGTCGCCCCGCGCGGTGCTGATCTCCGCGGGCCCGCCCAGCCGGCCGACCTCGACATCGCCGTCGACCGCGATGAGCCGCAGGCTCGCGGCCTCGTCCAGCTTGATCCGGCGGTAGGCGCCCTCGAAGGAGACGTCGCCGAGGCGGCCGACGGTCCGGAGTTCGGCGGCGGCGGCCTTGGCCTCGACGCGGGAACCGGCGGGCAGCTTGACGGTCACGTCGACGGATCCGGAGGGACCGACGTACTGGGACTTCACCGGGTTCTCGATCCGCAGGACCCCGTCGGCGTACGCGACCGTGGTCTGCTCCGCCGCCTTCACGTCGCGGCCCTTCGCGGCGTTCGCGGGCAGGATCTCGACCGCGGTGTCGGCCCGGTCCGCGGCGATGAACAGGACGCGTCCCCCGGGGATGTCCAGGACGGCGCAGATCGGGGCGGCGGTGTCGAACGTGTGCATCGTGCTCTCCCTGGTGTGTGGGGCCTACTGCTTTCCGAACGCTGGAAACACTACGTTGCTTTCCATATTTCGACAACGAAATCTTTGCCTTGGAGTAGCATTTACTCAGGTCAGAGTGGGGAAATCATTGCAACGCCCTCGCGATTAACGCAACGCCAGAAGAGTCACGCGTTGCAATGCACTGAAGGTGAACGCTATGGTGACAGCGTCAGGGAACGCCGAGCAGCGCCCGGGGAGCACCCGCGGCACGAAAGGGGTCGTGATGCCGGGAGGCAGGCTCACCCAGCAGGAGCGCCAGCAGATCGCGGTCGGGCTGGCCGACGACCTCGCCTACGCCGAGATCGCCCGCCGTCTCGACCGTCCGACCTCCACGATCACGCGTGAGGTGATGCGCAACGGCGGCGCCGCCGGCTACCGCGCCGACCTGGCCCAGCGCGCCACCCAGCAGCGCACCCGCTCGCGCGGACAGGCCGCGGTCCAGGTGCCGCAGGCGGCCCCACAGCCCTACGGACGCGACGCCGGGGCCGTGCGCGACTACGAGGAGGCCCTCACCACCGTCTTCGCGACCTCGGGCCTGCCCAGGATGATGGCCCGGGTGCTCGGCTGCCTCTACACCACCGACACCGGCAGCATGACCGCCGCCGAACTCGCCCGGCACCTCCAGGTCAGCCCGGCGTCCGTCTCCAAGGCGATCACGTTCCTCGAAGGACTGGAGCTCGTCCGCAGGGAACGCGACCAGCGCCGCCGCGAGCGCTACGTCGTCGACGCGGACCTCTGGTACCGGTCGATGATCCGCAGCGCCCGGTCCAACGACCGGTTCATCGAGACCGCGCGCCAGGGCGTCGGCGTCCTCGGCCGCGGCACCCCGGCCGCCGCCCGCCTCGAAAACGCGGCCCGCTTCCTCGACTTCGTCAGCGAAGGGCTCCTCCGCGCCGCCGAGCAGGGCCGCGAGGTCCTCCACACCGGACCCGGGCCGGCCCTGGACGGCACCGCCCCGTGAGAAACACCGCTGCCCCGCACGGAAGGTCCGTGCGGGGCAGCGGTGTTGGAGGGGTGCTTACGCGTTCGGCACGGTCGCGTAGCGCGCGGTGCCCTCGGCCATCTGGCGCAGGGCGTCCTTGCGGTCCCGCTTCGACAGCCTGTCGATGTAGAGGAACCCGTACAGGTGGTCCGTCTCGTGCTGCAGGCAGCGGGCGAAGAAGCCGGTGCCCTCGACGCGGATCGGGTTGCCGTCCTTGTCGACGCCGGTCACCGTGGCGAAGTCCGGGCGCGGCAGCTCGGCGTACGCGGTCGGCACCGACAGGCAGCCCTCGTTGCCGTCGTCCAGCACGCGCTTGCGGTCGGCCGGGTACTCCTCCAGCACCGGGTTGATCACGTGGCCGATGTGGCGCACGCCCTCGTCGTCCGGGCAGTCGTAGACGAAGACCTTCAGGTCCACGCCGATCTGGTTGGCCGCGAGGCCCACGCCCTCGGCCGCGTACATCGACTGGAACATGTCGTCGATCAGGGCCGCCAGCTCGCCGTCGAACGCGGTCACGTCCTTGACCTCGCGGTGCAGGACCGGGTTGCCGACCACGGTGATCGGACGCGCGGTGCCCTTGGTGAGGTCGGGCTCCTCGCCGATCACCTTGACGGGTGCCTCGGGCGCGGCCCCCTCCACGTCGTGCTCGTGCTCGTGGTCGTGCTGCTCCGCCATGTCTTCCGCTTCCATAGGTCTACGCGTACCTCACCAGGGTACTCAGCAGACCTCTTCGAGATCCCGGTAAGCCCGGCTTCCGGGGGCCGCCGCGACCCAGCGGTCCAGCAGCGCGCGCACCAGGTGCGCGGGGGCGGCGATCCCGCACTCGCGCTCCACCAGCCACGACATCCCGGCGGCGCCGCCCTGGCTCAGGTGGCTCAGGTGGCCGGGGTGCGACGCGTCGCCGTCGTCGTGCGGGTCGTGGTGGGCGGTGTGGCCGTCGTCCGAGGCCATCCGGCTCTCCGAGCAGGCCCGGCACAGCAGCCGCACCGAGGACGTCCAGTCCTCCGCGGCGTAGCCCGCGTCCGCGACCATCCGCTCCAGCGCGTCCCGGTCGCCCGCCGTGGCCGCCTGGAGCAGCACGACGTAGGTCGGCACCGGGGACGGCGCCCACAGCTCGATCTCGTCGAACACCGGGTAGGCGATCCCGTCCGTGACCCGCTCGCCGTGCGGGGCGCCGTCGTGCAGCACCACCTCGCCCCAGCGGCGGCCGGAGGACGGCAGCGGGATGGACAGCACCTCGATGCGGGCCGGGTCCAGCCGCCGGCCCCACACCACCTCGGACTCGCCGTCCGGGGACAGCCGCACCGGCGTCGTCCCGAGGTCCAGGGCGACCGGGCCGTCCTGCTGCGCGCCCGGGCCGCCGGGCAGCTTCAGCCCGTACGCCTGCCAGGCGCGGCGGGCCAGCGGCCAGTCCTGGAGGGCGGTCGCGGTGATGCCGAGGTTCCACCAGTCGGGGGCGCCCTGTTCGCGGTCCAGCAGGGCGACGGCCCGCAGGCCGGCCGAACGGGCCTGCTCCCAGTCCCGGCGGAACTTGTGCAGCAGGGCGAGGTTGAACCAGGAGTCGGAGAGCCACGGCTCCAGGTCGGCGGCCATCACGAGCAGCGCGCCGGCGTCCTCGTAGCGGCCGTCGCCGATCAGCGTGAAGGCCCGGTCGGTCGTCTGCCGCCAGGTGGCGGACGGCCGGTGCCGTGCCCGGTGGAAGATCCTCACGTTCGTCCCTGCCGTCGTCGTCCGCTCAAGTCCCGTACCGCCGCTCCCGCGCCCCGAGTTCGTGAAAACGATGGCGCGATTTCCGGGATGCGGGCCCGGTGCCCCGGGTCGGTGTTCCACGCTACGACCGCATCCAACCACGCCCGCCCCCGGGCGCGCTCCCCACCGCCGGGGTCGGGGACGCCCCTACCCAGCCTGCCCGCCCCGCCGCCGCACCTCAACCCCGGGGCGCGGAGCCCGCACCGGGGCCGCGCTCCGCTTCCGGCCGCCCCCGCCGTACCGGGGGTGCGCCGGGTGTCCGCCCCCCGGCCGCGGGCGGCGGGCGGTCAGGCCCTGGCCTGGCCCCCGACCCTGGCCAGGGCGTCGACGACCCGGGCGTCGTACACCCGTCCGCGGCCCAGGCGCAGGACCTCCAGCGCCTCCAGGTGCCCGACCGCCTCGCCGACGCCGCGCCCCCGGGCGGCCGTCAGCAGGTCGTCGTGGGCGTTGGCCACCCGGATGATGCGGGCCGCGAGCGGCACCGAGCCGTCGCCGCCGGCCGGTCCCGGGTAGGGGTCGGCCAGCCGGGCTACCTGCTCGGCCACCTGCCGGGGCACGCCGGTGCGGCTGATCACCTCGCTGCCGAGGCGGGCGATGCGCTGCTGCTCGGCGCAGGGCAGCAGGGCGGTGGCGCCGTCGGGCACCGGCTCGACCAGCGACAGCTGGCCGACGTCGTGCATCAGCGCCGCGTACTCCAGCAGGGCGAGTTCGCGGGTGCCGAGCCCCAGGTCGCGGCCGAGAGCGCAGGCCGTGTCGGCGACCCGCCGGGCGTGCCCGTGCGGGGTGTAGCCGGCCACCTCGGTGGCGCGGGCCAGGCTGGCGATGGTCTGCCCGGTGGTGGCCCGGACGGCCGCGGCGCGACGGAACGACACCTGGGCGAGCAGCAGCGGGGCGCAGAACAGCGGCAGCGCCCACAGCCCGACCTCGCCGGCCGCCAGGCTGACCAGCATCCCGGTGGCGACGATCGCCGAGCCGATGCCGAACAGCGCGTGCAGCTCGTCCTCCAGCGCGGCCGAGAACCGCAGCCCGGTCCTCGGGCCGGCCTTCGGGCCCGGGCCGCGGGTCCAGTCGCGGCGCAGCAGGGCCGCGAGGGTGGCGTCGCAGAGGGCGGCGAGCGCGGCGACGGCGGTCAGGAACACACCGTAGGCGGGGCCGTCGGGCGAGAAGCGGTCGACCAGGCCGCTGTTGTAGAGCGGCTGGAAGACGGCGGCGGCGAACCCGACGCCGAGCAGCCGGCGGGCGGCGCTGTCGCGCCGGACGGGGTCGGCCCAGGGTGGCCGCCGGTGCGGGCGCCCGGGGTGGGGCAGGGCGAGCCCGGGCAGCCAGGCGAGCAGCAGGCCGACGCCGGTGACGGCGACCACCTGCAGCGTGCCGTGCGCGGTCGGCAGCCCGCGCAGCGGCCCGAGCAGCGCGTACGCCAGCGCGCCGGCCGCGCCGATGGGCGCCTGCTCGCGATCGCCCGGAAGGGTGATCCGGACGCACTCGCCGAGCGCGATCAGCCCGGTGAAGGCGAGCGCGACCCGGGGCTGCTCGACCCCGCGCGCCGCGACCGCCACGAGCGCGGCGGCCAGCAGCCCGGCCGCCGCCACCCGCACCGTGTGCGCCGCCCACCGGCCGTCCCGCGGCCGGGCCCGCTCCCGTGGGCGCGGCCCGCTCACGGCTGCCCGGCCGAGGGGACGCTCCCGCCCCGGGCGGGCACCCGGCCCGGGGCGGCCCGGACGGGCTCCGGCACGCCGAGCGGGATGTCCGGGACGGCCCGCAGGCACTCCCCGGTCGGGGCGGGCAGCACCGGCTGCCAGTCGTGGACGGCGAGCGCGCCGATCAGCGCGCGGACCATCACCGGGTCGAACTGGCTGCCCGAGCACCGTTCCAGCTCGGCGACGGCCTCGGCCACCGGCCGCCCGCGGCGGTAGGAGCGGGTGGAGGTCATCGAGTCGAACGCGTCGGCGACCGAGATGATCCGGGCGAACTCGGGGATCTGCTCGCCGGCCAGCCCGCTGGGGTAGCCGCGCCCGTCCATCCGCTCGTGGTGGTGCAGGATCCCGGCGTGCGCCTCGCCGAGGAAGGCGATGCCGCGCACCAGCTCGTACCCGTACACCGGGTGGACCTCGACGGCCCGGCGCTCGGCGTCGGTGAGGGGACCGTTTCTGCGGAGCAGCTCGGTGGCCACGCCGAGCTTGCCGACGTCGTGCAGGATCGCGGCGAAGCGCAGGGTGCGCAGCCGCTCGGCCTCCATGCCGAGCTGACCGGCGATCAGGACGGCGGCCCGGCCCACCCGCTCGCTGTGCCCGCGGGTGTAGGCGTCCTTGATCTCGACGGCCTGCACGAGCGCCTGGACGGTCGCCTGGTGGGCGTCGCGCTCGCGGTGCCCCTGGGCGAACACCCACGCCGAGATCGACAGCGGCAGCAGCGCGAGCAGCGCCGCGAACGCGCCGTACGGGCCCTGCCACAGGACGGCGACCATGAGCCCGCCGGCGGCGTGGACCAGGACCGGCAGCCCGCACACCGTGCACGCCCCGCGCAGCAGGACGTCGGCCCGGCTCCCCTCGCTGAGCATCAGCATGACGCCCACCAGGACGCCGTTGACCAGGCAGAACGCGACGAGGGCGGCGAGGCCGGGCAGCAGGGCGGCCGGGAAGCGGGAGCCGAGGAGCAGTTGCGGGCCGCGCAGCAGGTGGAAGGCGACGGCGCCGGCGAAGGCGCTCAGCGCGAGCTGGGAGCCGTTCCACAGCTGCCGCTGCCGGTAGTGGCGCCCGCCCGGGCCGCCGAGCAGCGCCGCCGGCACGGCGACGAACGCGGCGGCGGCCGGCGGGAGCATCAGCACGCCGGCGAACAGCACCGGGAAGAACGCGTTCACCCCGGGCCGCACGGGCGCCCGCTCGGCCGGCACCGGGCGGCGCAGCAGCCGGCGCACCAGCCGCTGGCAGGGGGTGGGCAGGCCCTGGGCGAGCGACTCCCAGCAGCCGTGGAGGAAGCCGAGCAGCCCGACCTTGGGCCAGTCGACCGGGGAGCCGAGCCAGCGCGGCACCCCGGGCAGGGCCACGGTGGGCAGCAGCGGCAGCAGGCAGCAGAGCGCCGCCACCGGAACGGCCACGAGGTAGCGCGTCGCGCCCTCCGGCAGGGCCGCCCCTCCACTGTCGCTAGCGATCTCGACCTCCCTGCCGTCCTGGCCCGCTCTCCGCGCTCAGCGCGCCGGGCGGACCGGCGGTGAGTGTCCGTCAGGAGGATAGGCCGCGCATCGGGCGCGGGGACGCATGATCGCGCAATGCCGCAGTTGGCACACCGCCAACTCACTCGAACGAGTGAGGGGCGCATGCAAGCAGAACGGGAGCGGCCCCGGGAGCACACGCTCCCGGGGCCGCTGAACTCCGTGTCCGGACCGTCCGGCCCGCCCTCGCCGGCGGGCCCGGCCGGTTACTCCGCCTGGGCGCCGGCCTCGACCGGCGCACCGGGGCGCACGCCCGGCTGCGGCGCGTCGCCCACCTCGGGGACCGGCCGCGCCGTCTCCGCGTGGATCTCGACCGTGGCCTCGACGGCCACCACGACCTGCTCGCCCGAGCGCTGCCCGGCGCGGATCGAGTCGATCCTGGCCAGCACCTTGCTGCGCAGGTCGGCCGGGGTGTCGTCGCAGCCGCAGGAACGCTTGATCAGCGCCTTGATCGCCTGCTCCAGGCCGTACTGGCGCAGGCACGGCGAGCACTCCTCGAAGTGCACGCGCAGCTTGGCGCAGTCGCCCTCGGCCATCTCGTTGTCGAGGAATTCGTAGAGGTGGTCGAGGACCTCGCCACACTCGGTGTCGTGCGGATCGCCGCAGCTCATGAGCCCGAGCCCTTCGCTTCCTGCCCTGCCCCGCTGCCGGCCGGGACGAGCCCGCGCTCACGGGCGTAGTCCTCCAGCATGCCGCGCAGCTGACGACGGCCGCGGTGCAGCCGGGACATCACCGTACCGATGGGAGTACCCATGATGTCCGCGATCTCCTTGTACGCAAAGCCTTCGACGTCCGCGAGGTACACGGCGATCCGGAATTCCTCCGGGATGGCCTGGAGGGCGTCCTTCACGTCGCTGTCGGGGAGGTGGTCCAGGGCCTGGGTCTCGGCCGAGCGCAGCCCCGTCGACATGTGCGACTCGGCGCGCGCCAGCTGCCAGTCCTCGATCTCCTCGGCGGCGGTGCGCTGGGGCTCCCGCTGCTTCTTGCGGTACGAGTTGATGAAGGTGTTGGTGAGGATGCGGTACAGCCAGGCCTTGAGGTTCGTGCCCTCGCGGAACTGGTGGAAGGACGCGTACGCCTTGGCGAACGCCTCCTGGAGCAGGTCCTCCGCGTCCGCCGGGTTGCGCGTCATGCGCAGCGCGGCCGAGTACATCGGATCCAGGTAGCCCAGGGCGTCGCGCTCGAAGCGCTCCCGCCGGGCCTCCTCGGTCTCCTCGGCCGACACCCGGAAGGTGTCCTCACCGATCGCCTCGGCCAGTTCCTCACCGGTGAGCGCCTCGCCCTCGGGCCGGCCCTCATCCGGGCCACGGCCGGGTTCGGCCTCGTGCTCGGTCCCGACGACCGGACCCACCTCCTCGGCATGGCGCGCACGGCCCACGGCGGGCCGCCCCGAAATGGAGGATATCGGGCTGACGGGCTTCTCGCCCGCGACTATCCAGTCGGACCAGGCGGGAGCGAACGCCGTGGCGGCCTCTCGCTCCTCCGGCCGCTCCGGGCACGCGATCGAACCCATCTGCCCTGCCTCTCACCCGTTAATCTGCTGACGAGGGTGTCAACCACAGGGCCCCCGCCCGCATTCCCGGCCCCGCGCGGCTTTCACCCGCACGGGTGAGCGAACGGTGCGCCCGGGGAAAACCGCAGCTCACCGCCGGTCCCGCGCTCACAGCAGCCCGAGCACCCAGTCCCCGACCGCCCCGCAGATCAGCTCCAGCACCTCGTCCTGCCCCACCGGGGCCCGCTTCGGCACCTCGAAGCCGTGGGCTGCCGTACGGCACCTCCACCAGCGCGTGGCCCCGCGGCAGCTCCGGGAACTCGGCCGGCCCGCCGAACGGGTCCGCCGCGCTCTGCACCACCAGCGTCGGCAGCCCCGACTCCAGCAGCTCCTGCGCCCGGCTCTTCTCCGGCTTGCCCGGCGGGTGCAGCGGGAACGCCAGCGCCACCACGCCCACCGCCCCGCTCGCCGCGCCCGTGCGGCACGCCACCCGCGCCCCGGCGCTGCGCCCGCCGACCACCAGCGGCAGGCCCTGCCCGGCCAGCCGCTCGGCCACCGGCCGCCAGCCGAGGTCCAGCGTCCGCGGCGCCGGGCCGAGCTTCTTCCCGGCCACCCGCCACGGCTGCTCCACCAGCGCCACGGTGATCCCGCGCGGCGGCAGCGCCGCGGCCAGCGCGACGAGGTCCCGCGCGCCGGTCCCGCCGCCCGCGCCGTGCCCGAGGGCCAGCAGCGCCTTCGGGGCTGCCGCCCGGTGGTAGGTGATCCGGGCGTCCCCGGCCTCGGTGGGGACGAGTTCGGTGGTCGTCAACGGTGGCTCCCTCTCGGAACGGCACGGATCCGCAACTCGGTTGGTCAGAACAGCGCGGACGGTCGGGACGAACGGCCGGCACGGACGGTCAGAACAGCGTGGTCTCGTACTCGACCTCGGTCCACGGTTCCTTGAGCTCCGGGCCGTTGTTGCGGATGCTGCCCACCGCCGGCGACACCGGGGTGGCCCGCAGCGCGCCGGGCGGCGGGGGTATCAGCAGCCGGCGCAGCCCGTCCGGGTCGCTCTGCCCCGGGTCCAGCCACTCGTCGAACGAGGACGGGTCGAGGAACAGCGGCATCCGCTCGTGGATCGGCGCGAGCAGCGGCTCCGCGTCCGTCGTCACGATCGTGAACGTCACCAGCCAGGCCGCCGGGTGCCCGGCCGGCACCGCCCGGTCGCGCCAGAACTCGTACAGCCCGGCCAGCGCCAGCGGGGCGCCGTCCGTCCGGGAGACGAAGAACGGCTTCTTGCGCGGCTTGCCGCGCTCGGCGGGCACCGTCTGCCACTCGTAGTAGCCGTCCACCGGCAGGATGCACCGCCGGGAGGCGAACGCCTGCCGGTAGGAGGGCTTCTCGTGCACGGTGTCCGACCTGGCGTTGATCATCTTCACCGCCGTCTCGGCCGAGTTCGACCACTGCGGCACCAGGCCCCAGCGCAGCACCCGCAGCTGGCGCACCGCGCCCGGCCGCTCCTTCGACATCCGCTCCAGCACCACGAACGCGCTGTTCGTCGGCGCCACGTTCCAGTTCGGCGCGAGGGTCTCCTCCGGATCCCACTGCTCGACCCCGAAGAGGTCGAGGAGGTCCTCGGGCTTGCTGCTGGAGGCGAAGCGACCGCACATGCGGGCCACTCTGCCACGGCCCCGGGTCTCACCACTTCTTCATCCCGAACAGCGAACCACCGCCTCCCGCCCTCCCGTCCCCGCATGGGAGGCTGCTCCGAACGGCCCAGCACAGCGAACGGAGGCGAGACCCCGCCATGACCCCCAGCCCGACGACCGGACACGACCTCGGCGACCTGTGGGACCGGGTGACCGGCACCCAGGCCGCCCCGCCCGGCTGGCTGGTCCTCGCCACCGGCGCGCTCGCCCTGCTCGCCGTCCTCGCCCGCCCGCTGTGGCACGTCACCCGCAACGCGGTGACCATCGCCCACGAGGGCGGCCACGGCCTCGCCGCCCTCGCCACCGGCCGCAAGCTCGCCGGGATCCGGCTGCACTCCGACACCTCCGGCCTCACCCTCTCCTACGGCCGCCCCACCGGCCCCGGCATGGTCCTCACCGCCGCCGCCGGCTACACCGCCCCCGCCCTGCTCGGCCTCGGCTGCGCCGCCCTGCTCGCCGCCGACCGCATCACGCTGCTGCTGTGGCTGGCGATCGTGCTGCTCCTCGCCCTGCTGGTGCGCATCCGCAACGCCTACGGCCTGTTCACCGTCCTCGTCGCCGGCGCCGCCTTCTTCCTCGTCTCCTGGTTCGGCAGCGCCCAGGTCCAGGCCGGCTTCGCCTACCTCGGCTGCTGGTTCCTCCTGTTCGGCGCCGTCCGCCCGGTCCTGGAGCTCCAGCACCAGCGCCGCACCGGCTGGGCCCGCGACTCCGACGCCGACCAGCTCGCCCGCCTCACCCACGTCCCGGGCCTCGCCTGGGTCACCGTCTTCCTGCTGGTCGCCCTCGCCTCGCTCGCCCTCGGCGCGAGCTGGCTGCTCCAGCCCTTGCACTGAACCCCCACAGTCCCGGCATGCGGCCGCAGCGGGGGCCGTTCCGGTACGGCCCCTAAACTGGCCCCCATGACCGAGACCCTGTGGCCCGCCCCCGTCGCGACCACCCCCGTTGACGCCACCGTCACCATCCCCGGCTCCAAGTCGGTCACCAACCGGGCCCTGGTGCTGGCGGCACTGGCCGACGAGCCCGGCTGGGTCCGCCGCCCGCTGCGCAGCCGCGACTCCCAGCTGATGGCCGACGGCCTGCGCGCCCTCGGCGTCGGCATCGAGGAGAAGGTCAACAACGACTCCGGCGGCACCGGCGGCGGCGAGGCGTGGCGCGTCATCCCCGCCCCCGCCCTGCTCGGCCCGGCGTCCATCGACGTCGGCAACGCCGGCACCGTCATGCGCTTCCTGCCGCCGCTCGCCGTCCTCGCCGACGGCCCGGTCCACTTCGACGGCGACCCGCGCAGCTACGAGCGCCCCCAGCACGGCGTGATCAACGCCCTGCGCGCCCTCGGCGCCCGCATCGACGACGAGGGCCGCGGCGCCTTCCCGCTCACCGTGCACGGCACCGGCGCCCTCGACGGCGGCCCGGTCGAGCTCGACGCCTCCTCGTCCTCCCAGTTCGTCTCCGCCCTGCTCCTGTCCGGCGCCCGCTACAACCACGGCGTCGAGGTCCGGCACGTCGGCGGCCCCGTCCCGTCGCTGCCCCACATCCGGATGACGGTCGAGATGCTGCGCCTGGCCGGCGCCCAGGTCGACGCCCCCGAGGACGGCGGCGAGAAGGACGTCTGGCGGGTCACCCCCGGCGCCCTGATCGGCCGCGACCTGGTCGTCGAGCCCGACCTGTCCAACGCCGCGCCGTTCTTCGCCGCCGCGCTCGTCACCGGCGGCCGGGTCACCGTCCGCGACTGGCCCAAGCACACCACCCAGCCCGGCGACCAGCTGCGCGAGATCTACTCCCGGATGGGCGGCGCCTGCGAGTTCACCGACGAGGGCCTGCAGTTCACCGGCACCGGCCGCATCCACGGCATCGAGGCCGACCTGCACGACGTCGGCGAGCTCACCCCGGTGATCGCCGCCGTCGCCGCGCTCGCCGACTCCGAGTCCCACCTGTACGGCATCGCCCACCTGCGCCTGCACGAGACCGACCGGCTCGCCGCGCTCGCCAAGGAGATCAACGACCTCGGCGGCGACGTCACCGAGACCGAGGACGGCCTGCGCATCCGCCCCCGCCCGCTGCACGGCGGCGTCTTCCACACCTACGAGGACCACCGCCTGGCCACCGCCGCCGCCGTCATCGGCCTGGCCGTGCCCGGCGTCGAGGTCGAGAACGTGGCCACCACCGCCAAGACCCTGCCCGACTTCCCGAACATGTGGGCGGACCTGCTCGGCGAAGCGGCGGCGGACGCCTGAGCGGAGACTGAAGCCATGCGCCGCTACGGCAAGGACGCCGACGAGGACGACATCCGCAACCGCCCCGCCCGCCGGGGCTCCCGGCCACGGACCCGGATCCGGCCCAAACACGAGGACGCCGCCGAGGCGATGGTGCTGACCGTCGACCGCGGCCGGATCACCTGCCTGATCGACCCGGGGACCAAGCAGGAACGCCAGATCGTCGCCATGAAGGCCCGCGAACTGGGCCGCAAGGGCGTCGTCGTCGGCGACGTCGTCAACATCGTCGGCGACCTCTCCGGGGACGCCGACACCCTCGCCCGGATCGTCCGGGTCGAGGAACGCACCTCCGTGCTGCGGCGCACCGCGGACGACGACGACCCGTACGAGCGGATCGTCGTCGCCAACGCCGAGAAGCTCGCCATCGTCACCGCCCTGGCCGACCCGGAGCCCCGGCCCCGGCTGATCGACCGCTGCCTGGTGGCCGCCTACGACGCGGGCATGGAACCCCTGCTCGTGCTCACCAAGGCCGACCTCGCGTCCGCCGAAACGCTCCTGGAGTCCTACGCGCCGCTCGGCATCGACTACGTCGTCACCCGCCGGGACGAACTGGAGAGCGCGGGCGCCGAGGCCGTACGCGAGCACCTGCGCGGCCGCTCCACCGTGTTCATCGGCCACTCCGGCGTCGGCAAGACCACCCTGGTCAACGCCCTCGTCCCGGACCGCCAACGGCAGACCGGCCACGTCAACGCCGTCACCGGCCGCGGCCGGCACACCACCGTCTCGGCCCTCGCGCTGCGCCTGCCCCCGCCCCCGGGCGCCAAGGCCGGCTCCAAGAAGGCGCTGAACTCGGGCTGGGTGATCGACACCCCGGGCTTCCGCTCCTTCGGCCTCTCCCACATCGACCCGTCCCGGGTCATCCTCGCCTTCCCCGACCTGGAGCCGGGCACGGTCGACTGCCCGCGCGCCTGCAGCCACGACGAGCCGGACTGCGCCCTGGACGCCTGGGTCGCCGACGGCCACGCCGACGCCGCCCGGCTCTACTCGCTGCGCCGCCTGCTGGCCAGCAAGGAGGCCCGCGAGGACGACTGACCCCGCCCGGCCCCGCCGCGTCCCGGCGAGGCCGGTGGCCCGTTCGAGGTGTCGGACCGCGCCGCCCTGGCGATCATAGGAAAGTCGGACCACTGTGCGGTCCGACCCGTCGATCGACAGGGAGGGCACGCGATGGCATGGGCCCTGGTGATCCTGGCCGGCCTGCTGGAGACCGGCTTCGCGATCAACCTCAAGCTCAGCGAGGGCTTCACCAGGCTCTGGCCCACCATCAGCTTCTGCGTGTTCGCCCTCAGCAGCTTCGGCCTGCTGACCCTCTCGCTCAAGAGCCTGCCGGTCGGTCCGGCCTACGCGGTGTGGACCGGCATCGGCGCGGCCGGCACCGCCATCTACGGCATGGTCTTCCTGGACGAGACGACGTCGGTGCTCAAGCTGGTCTCGATCTCCCTGGTGATCGCCGGCGTCATCGGCCTGCAGCTCAGCGGCACCACCCATTGAGCCGCGGGCCGATGAGCGTTCACTCCGTGAGCCCGGCTGTCCCGATCCGGGCGGGCTCGCTAGGGTTTCGGACATGGCCGACTACCACGACGACCTCCGACTCGCCCACGTCCTCGCCGACTCGGCCGACTCGGTCACCCTGGAGCGCTTCCGCGCGCTCGACCTCGCGGTCGAGACCAAGCCCGACCTCACCCCCGTCAGCGACGCCGACAAGGCCGCCGAGGAACTGGTGCGCGGCATCCTGCAGCGCGCCCGCCCGCGCGACGCCGTCCTCGGCGAGGAGTTCGGCCTCCAGGGCTCCGGCCCGCGCCGCTGGGTGATCGACCCGATCGACGGCACCAAGAACTACATCCGCGGGGTGCCGGTCTGGGCCACCCTGATCGCCCTGCTGGAGGACGGCCCGGACGGCGTCGGGCGCCCGGTGGTCGGCATCGTCTCGGCCCCCGCGATCGGCCGCCGCTGGTGGGCCGCCAAGGACCTCGGCGCCTACGCGGGCCGCAGCCTCGCCAAGGCCTCGCGGATCCACGTCTCCGGCGTCTCGCGCATCGAGGACGCCTCCTTCTCCTACTCCTCGCTGTCCGGCTGGGAGGAGCGCGGGCGCCTCGACCCGTTCCTCGACCTCACCCGGGCCTGCTGGCGCACCCGCGCCTACGGCGACTTCTGGTCCTACATGATGGTCGCCGAGGGCGCCGTGGACATCGCCGCCGAGCCCGAGCTGTCGCTGTGGGACATGGCCGCCAACTGCATCATCGTCGAGGAGGCCGGCGGTCGCTTCACCGGCCTGGACGGCGTCCCGGGCCCGGGCGGCGCGGACGCCGTCGCCAGCAACGGCCTGCTGCACGAGGAGACGCTGCGGCGCCTGAGCGTCTGACGCGACCCGTCCCCGGACGTGATCGCGGGCCCCTCGACCAGTGGGAGCTGGTCGAGGGGCCCGCCGTCTTTCTCGGGGCAAGTCCGCGGCTACTTCTTGCGCAGCTCCCGGACGGCCGCCTCCAGCCGCTGCCCGTAGTCGGCGTCGGCCTTGCGGAAGTTGTCGACGGCCCGCTCCACGATGTCCTCGCGGTCCTCCGAGACCTTGGCGATGAAGCCGGCCAGGCCCGCGATCAGGCGCTGCTTCTCGTCCTCGGAGTAGAGGCGGTAGAGGTTGCCGGCCTGCACGAAGTCGTCGTCCTCGGCGTGCGAGGGCGCCACGTGGTTGCCGGTCGCGCCGGTGACGGAGGTGGCGGCCCACAGCGGGCGGCCGGTCTCGACCGGGCCGCCGAAGCTGTTCGGCTCGTAGTTCTTCTGGCGGCCGTGGCGGCCGTCGTACAGGTAGCCGTCGCGGCTGTTGGTGCGCGCCGCGGTGGCGTGCGGGCGGTTCACCGGCAGGTGGTCGGCGTTGATGCCGACGCGGTAGCGGTGGGCGTCCGCGTAGGCGAACAGGCGGCCCTGGAGCATCTTGTCGGGGGACGGGCCGATGCCGGGCACGAAGTGCGCCGGGGAGAAGATCGACTGCTCGACCTCGGCGAAGACGTTGTCGGGGTTGCGGTTGAGCTCCAGCTTGCCGATCTCGACCGGCGGGTAGTCCGCGTGCGGCCACACCTTGGTCAGGTCGAAGGGGTTGAAGCGGTAGTTCGCCGCGTCGGCCGCCGGCATGATCTGGACCTGCACGGTCCAGGTCGGGAACTCGCCGCGCTCGATCGCCTCGCGCAGGTCGCGCTGGTGGCTGTCCGGGTCCTCGCCGGCGAGGCGGTTGGCCTCGTCCTGGGTGAGGTTGCGGATGCCCTGGTCGGTCTTGAAGTGGTACTTGACCCAGAAGTGCTCGCCGGCCTCGTTCTGCCACTGGAAGGTGTGCGAGCCGTAGCCGTTGAGGTGGCGGTAGGTCGCCGGGATGCCGCGGTCGCCGAACAGCCAGGTCACCTGGTGGGTCGACTCGGGCGACAGGCCCCAGAAGTCCCAGACGTTGTCCGCCTCCTGCGAGCCGGTGTACGGGTCGCGCTTCTGGGTGTGGATGAAGTCGGGGAACTTGATCGCGTCCTTGATGAAGAACACGGGGGTGTTGTTGCCGACGAGGTCGTAGTTGCCCTCCTCGGTGTAGAACTTCAGCGCGAAGCCGCGCGGGTCGCGCACCGCGTCGGCGGAGCCGAGGTTGCCGGCCACGGTGGAGAAGCGCAGGAAGACCTCGGTCTGCTTGCCGATCTCGGCGAGGAAGCCGGCCCGGGTGTAGGGCGTCACGTCGGCCGTCACCGTGAAGGTGCCGTAGGCCGCGGCGCCGCGGGCGTGCACCACGCGCTCCGGGATGCGCTCGCGGTTGAAGTGCGCGAGCTTCTCGAACAGCAGCTGGTCCTGGATGAGCGCCGGGCCGCCGACACCCGCCGTCTCGGTGTTCTGGTTGTCGGCGACGGGGGCGCCCGCCTCCGTGGTGAGGGTGGGGCGCAGCTCGTCCTGGGTCGTCATGAGAGAAGCCTCCGCGTGATCCGATCGTGAGGACTCGATCCTAACTTGGACTTTGTCTAAGTCAATACTGGCACCAATCTCAGAGCGTGACCTACTCTGGTGCGCATGAGCGACCTGCTGGAACGACTTCGCGGACGTGGGTGGCGCCTGACCTCGCAGCGCCGGGTCGTGGCCGAGGTCCTCGACGGCGAACACGTCCACCTCACCGCCGACGAGGTGCACGCCCGCGCCGCCCGGCACCTGCCCGAGATCAGCCGCGCGACCGTCTACAACACGCTCGGCGAACTCGTCGCCCTCGGCGAGGTCCTGGAGGTCGCCACCGACGGCCGCGCCAAGCGCTACGACCCCAACGCCCGCCACGCCCACCAGCACCTGGTCTGCTCGGGCTGCGGCGCGATCCGCGACGTCCACCCCCACGGCGACCCGCTCGCCGCCCTGCCCGCCACCGAGCGCTTCGGCTTCGTCCTCTCCGGCGCCGAGATCACCTACCGCGGGCTCTGTCCGGACTGTACGCACGCGCCGGCCCGCTAGGCCACGCCACCGCTCAGCCCGCAGCCGCTACGCGCTCAGCTCCGCGTGCAGCGCCCCGAGCAGCCGCCCCGCCCGCTCCGCCACCTCGGCCGGCCCGTAGTCGGCCGCCCGGCGGCACCAGTTCTCCGCCTGCACCGGCTCCCCCCGCCGCAGCGCCAGCAGCGCCAGGCGCAGCGCCGCCCGCCCGTGCCCGGCGTCCGCCGCCCGGGTGTACCAGAGCATCGCCTCGGCCTCGCTGTCCTGCCGGGCCAGCAGCAGCCCCAGGTTGAACGCCGCGCTGCGGCTCCCGGCCTCCGCCGCCCGCCGGTACCAGCTCTCGGCGATCTCCAGCGCGCCGCGCTCGGCCGCCCGCACGCCCATGCGCACCTGCGCCCGGCGGTGCCCGGCGTCCGCCGCCACCGCGTACCAGTGCTCGGCCTCCGCGTCCGCGTCGCCCCGCCGGTCCAGCACCGACGCCAGCCGGAACGCGCCCTCGGCCGAACCGCCCGCCGCCGCCTGCCGGTAGCGCTCCAGCGCGCCCGCCAGGTTGCCGCGCTGCTCCTGGGCGACCGCGAGCTGCAGCGCCGCCTCGCCGTGGCCCTCGGCGGCGGCCCGCGCGTACCACTCCTGCGCCTGCTGGTGCTCGCCGCGCCCGGCGTGCAGCACGCCGAGGTTGAACGCGCCGTCGACGCTGCCCGCCTCGGCCGCCTTGGAGAACCACGGCTCGGCGCCGGACTCGTCGCCGCGCTGGAGCAGCACCACGGCCAGCGCGTTGCACGCCTCCCGGTGCCCGGCGTACGCGGCCCGCCGGTACCACTGCTCGGCCTGCTGCTCACGGCCGGTGCCGGCGCACAGCAGCCCGAGGTTGAAGGCGCCGTTGTGGTCGCCCGCGTCCAGCGCACCGCGGTACCAGTGCTCGGCCTCCTTGGCCTCGCCGCGGCTCGCGTGCAGCGCGCCGAGCGCGTTGGCGGCGTTGCCGTCCCCGGCCTCGGCGGCCTCCTGCCACCACTCGGCGGCGGCCGCGACGTCCCCGGAGTCGCGCAGCAGGAAGCCGAGCGCGCACGCGGCCCGCGGCTCGCCGTTCTGCGCGGACTGCCGGTACCAGCGGGCGGCCTCGTCCAGCAGCGCCTGGTCGGCTCCGGCCCGCTCCTCGAGCAGCACGCCCAGGCGCAGCGCGGCCCGGGCGTGGCTGCGGGCGGCGGCGGTGCGGTACCAGGTCTCGGCGGTGTCCTTGTCGCCGGCCGCCTCGCGCATCCGGGCCAGCCGGTAGGCGGCCTCGCGGTGGCCGGCGTCGGCGGACACCTTGAACCAGCGCTCGGCGCGGACGTCGCGCCGGTGCTCCATCAGGTCGCCGAGCGCGTAGGCGCCGAGCGGGTGGCCGTGGTCGGCGGCGAAGTGCAGCCAGTACTCGGCGGCCTCCTCCTCGCCCTGGTCGCGCAGCTGGAGGCCGAGCGCGTGCGCGGCGGGGGCGCTGCCGGCGACGGCGGCCTGGCGCCACCACTGGGCGGCCTCGGCGCGGTGGCCCTGCTGGTGCAGCAGCACGCCCAGGTTGTTGGAGGCGGCGCGGACCCCGGCCGCGGCGGCGGCGCGCAGGTACGGCTCGGCGTCCTCCAGTTCGCCGCGGCGCAGCAGCAGCGTGCCGAGCCGGGAGGCGGCGTCCGGGTCGCCCTCCTCGGCGGCGCGGCGGTGCCGGGCCTCCAGCGCGGCCTGCTCGCGGGCGGCCAGCGCGGTCTCGAAGCTGGTGGTGTCCAGGCCCGCCGGGTCGAGGGCGCCGCCGCCGTGGGCGCCGCCGGAGCCGTCCGCGGACTCGCCGTACGGGCCGACGGCGGAGGTGAACTGACGGGTGGGCACGTGGACGAGGCTGTCGGGGCCGCAGCCGGCCGCGCGGCGCTCGGCAAGGCCGCCGGTGCGCTGGGCGGGCAGGGCGCCGGGACGGCTCTCGGGGCTCTCCGCCCAGGCGTCGGTGTCCGCCTCGGTGGCGGCGCCGGACCTGGCACCTGGCCCGTTCTTGCCGATCAGCCTCATCCGGACTCCCGCTCCCCCAGAGTGTCGCGGCATCCTCCCCCAGCCACCGGCCGGGGGGTCCTCCAGGGGAAGCGCCGGACCCGACGGCTGGTCAGCAGCCGTGCACCGTCCCCCATGTGTCCCATCGTCGCACCACCCGCAACCCGCGTACACCTGCCCCGGCCGAATTCGGGCGGGGCTGCCCCGAAGCCGACGAAATTGCTTCGGCGCTTTGTCGATTTCCCGACACTTCAACCCCACAAACCCGGTGCCGTCATCGTTGGCGACGGTCGATAGTACCGGAGCGGTTCCCGCCGCTTCGGGGCGAAAACGCCAGAGGCCCGGAGGACGAATCCTCCGGGCCTCTGTCACTACTGAGTAGCGGGGACAGGATTTGAACCTGCGACCTCTGGGTTATGAGCCCAGCGAGCTACCGAGCTGCTCCACCCCGCGTCGGTGACTCAACAGTAGCACGGACGCGGGGCGGAACCGAAATCGGTTGCCGCAGCTCAGCGGGCGCGGGCCCGGCGGCTCACGGCTTCGGGCTCGGCGACCCGCCCGCGGTGGCGGACGGGCCGCCGCTCGGGGCGGCCGGCGCCGGAGCGCCGGAGCGGGCCGCGTCGGCGGCCTTCAAGGCGTCGCCCAGCGCCTTCTGCGCGTTGCCGTACGCCACCCAGTCGCCGTTCTTGAACGCCGTCTGGCCGTCGTTGTACGCCTTCTCCGCGTCCGACAGCGCCTTCTGCAGCTCCGGCGAGATCGTCCCGCCCGGCTGCGGCGTCGTCGGCCCCGTCGACGTGCCCGGGTTCGCCGGGGTCCCCGGGTTCGCCGGATTGCCCGGAGTGCTCGGCGCCGTCGGCGTCGTCGCCGGCGCGGCCCCCGCGAACACCTTGCGCAGCGCCTCCTCCAGCGTGTTCTCGAACGCCACGTTGTCGTTCCCGTACACCACCAGGACCTTCTGCAGCGTCGGGTACTTGGCGCCGCGCCCGCGCACGTACACCGGCTCGACGTTGAGCAGCCCGCCGCCCACCGGCAGCGTCAGCAGGTTCCCGTACTCCAGGTCCGAGTCGCCGCCGCTCTTCAGCAGCGTGATCTGCTGCGCCACCTCGGGGCGGGAGTTGAACTGCGACTGCACCAGGTTCGGGCCGAGCGTCTTGCTGTCGCCCGGCACCTTCAGGATCCGGATCTTCCCGTAGTCCGGGCCCGGATCGGCGTCGACCGCCATGAACGCCGCCAGGTTGTCCCGGCCGTTGGGCACGAACGTCGTCGTCAGCGAGAAGCTCGCCGACGTGACCTCCGGGTCCGGCATGCGCAGCGTCAGGTAGTACGGCGGCTGCACCTGCTTGGTGTCGCTCGTCGGGTCCACCGGGACCTGCCAGATGTCACTGCCGTTGAAGAACGAGTTGGCGTCCGTCACGTGGTACTGGCCGAGCAGGTCGCGCTGCACCTTGAACATGTCCTGCGGGTAGCGCAGGTGCGGCAGCAGCGTCGCCGGGATGTCCGCCTTCGGCTCGACCGTGCCCGGGAACGCCTTCATCCACGTCTTCAGCACCGGGTCGTTGTCGTCCCACTGGTAGAGCTTCACCTCGCCGGTGTACGCGTCGACCGTGGCCTTCACCGAGTTGCGGATGTAGTTGACCTTGTTGGCCACCGACAGCAGCTCGCCGCGCTGGTTGGTCAGCGAGTCCTTCGTCGCCGTGCCCAGCGTCGTCTTGGACGCGAACGGGTAGCCGTCGGACGTCGTGTAGCCGTCCAGCACCCACACCACCCGGCCGTCCTGCACCACCGGGTACGGGTCGGCATCGATCGACAGCCACGGGGCGACCTTCTCCACCCGCTCCTTCGGCGTCCGGTTGTAGATCACCTTCGCGCCGTCGGTGATCGCCCCCGCGTACAGCATCTGCGGCTCGGCGAAGCGCACCGCGTACGCGGCCCGGGTGAGCGGATTGTCCAGCGAGACACCGCTGTTGCCGGTGTACTGGTACTGCTTGTTCTCGCCGGTCTCGGTCGTGTAGTCGATCTCCTGGTTCGAGCCGCCGACGATCGAGTACGTCGTCGTCTTCTCGCCGTAGTAGACCCGCTGCTGGTAGTCGCCGAGCGCCCCGGTCGCCGGCAGGCCCGACTCGGTGAACACCGGCTGGCCCTTGTCGTTGACCTGGTTGCCCTTGGCGACCACCGCGCCGTAGCCGTGCGTGTACTTGAAGTGGTCGTTGATCCAGTTGCGCTGCACACCGTTCAGGTCCAGCTCGCGCAGCCCGATCACGGTGTCCTGCTTGTCCGTGCCCGCGCCGTAGCGGTCCACGTCCAGCGTGTTGGGGAACGCGTAGTAGTTGCGCTGCTGCTCGATCGACTGGAACGTCGGCGACACGATGTTCGGGTCCAGCAGGCGGATGTCGGCGATCGTCTGCGCGTCCGGCTTCAGCGCGTCCGCCGTCGTCGACCCCTGCGGGGTGTACTGCGACGTCTGCGCGTCCGCGATGCCGTACGCCCGACGCGTCGCGTCGATGTTCTTCTGGATGTACGGCGTCTCCTTGGCCTGCTCGTTCGGCTTCACCTGGAACTGCTGCACGATCGCCGGGTACACCCCGCCGATCAGCACCGCCGACAGCACCATCAGCCCCAGGCCGATCAGCGCCGGCGCCCACGTGCGCCGCACCGGCGTCAGGAAGAACAGCACCGCGCAGATGATCGCCACGAAGAACAGGATCGTCTTCGCCGGCAGGAACGCGTTCGCGTCCACGTACCGCAGGCCCGTCCAGCCCGAAACACCCTTGTACGAGCCGGTCTTGACCGCCAGCGCGTACCGGTCCAGCCAGTACGCCACCGCCTTCAGCAGCACGAACACGCCCAGCAGCACCGCCAGGTGCCCCTGCGCCCCCGCACTCGCCCGCCGGCCGGGCCCCTGCAGCCGCAGCCCGCCGTACAGGTAGTGCACCAGCACCGAGGTCAGCAGCGACACGATCACCGCGCTGAACGCGAAGCCCAGCACGAACTCGTAGAACGGCAGGTCGAAGGCGTAGAACGACACGTCCATGCCGAACTGCGCGTCCTTCTCACCGAAGGACGTCGCGTTCGTCCACATCAGCCACGTGCGCCACTGCCCCGACGCCGCCGCCCCCGCCACCAGGCCGATCACCAGCGACACGCCGATCAGCGCCCAGCGCTTGAACGGCGCCAGCCCCGCCCGGTAGCGGTCCAGGCTCTGCTGCTCCACCGACATCGCCGACAGCGGCGGGCGCAGCCGGTGCGCCAGCCACACGTTGAAGCCGACGATCAGCGCCATCAGCAGCCCGAACACCGCGAACAGGCCGACCTTCGTCCACAGCTGGGTCGTGAACACCGACGCGTAGTGGACCGACCTGAACCACAGCCAGTCCGTCCAGAAACCCGCGAACATGACGAACAGCAGGAACAGCACCGCGAGCACGCCCAGGGTCAGCAGGGCCACCCGCGCCCGCCGGGAGGGCGGACCTACCCTGCGCCGGAAACCCGGCCCTGAGCGTTCCGGCATCTGGAATACCACGGTGGCACCTCAGCTGTGTCGTCTGGAGTCGGTCGGTCTTCAGAGCAACTTAACCAGGCTCCGACCGAGTTCCCACCGTTAGCAGACGGTTACGACGCCGCTCCTCCACACCACCCGCACCGCCCGGCGCGGCAAGCCCCACCCGGCGTGTGAGGATTGAGACATGTCCGACGCCACCGCCACGCCCCAGCCCGACTCCCCCGACGACGTCTCCACCCTCCCCGCGGCCACCCCCCTCACCCGCGCCGCCCTGGAGATCGACGAGTACGCCGCCACCCTCGGCTGGGACCTGCCCGCCCGCCTCTTCGCCCTCGTCGACTCCGGCGCCCTGCGCAAGGCCGACCCCCGGGTCGCCAAGCAGCTCGGCCTCACCGACGACGACGCGGCCGGCCTCACCCCCGTCGAGCAGGACGAGATCCCGGCCGGCACCCCCCTCGACAAGTTCCTCGGCACCATCGCCTGGCCCGACGCCGTCGCCGGCTGCGCCCTGGTCGTCGAGCGCCTCATGCTGCCGCCGGGCGCCGAGCAGAGCCGCCCGCGCAACGCCAGCGACGCCCAGCTCACCGAGTGGGTGGCCAACCACCCCAAGCGCGAGGAGGTGCGGATCACCGCCGCCGTGCTGCGCGACGGCAAGAAGGAGATCGCGCTGCGGCTGCGCTCCAAGGACACCGCGCGCGAGGTGCTGACCGGCCCCGACCTGGTGCCCGGCCTGACCGAGGCCCTGCTGGCGACCTTCGCGTAGCCGCCCCCCGTGGCCCTACCGCACGGCGGGGCCCGCCGTGGCGGATCGCTACTTCGCGGCGCAGGACGGCAGCGCGGAGGTCTGGCCGGAGCGGATCTGCTCCAGCGACTTCAGCGCGCCGTCCAGCGTGTCCGTCTTGACCAGGGTCAGCCCGGACGGGACGTTCTTGCCCGCCTCGGCGCAGTTGCCGGACGGGGTGAGGAAGTACTCGGCGCCGGCGTCGCGGGCGGCGATGATCTTCATCGATATCCCGCCGATCGGCCCGACCTTGCCGTCGTCGTCGATGGTGCCGGTGCCCGCGACGAACCTGCCGCCGGTGAGGTCGCCGCCCGGGGTCAGCTTGTCGATGATGCCGAGCGAGAACATCAGGCCGGCGCTCGGCCCGCCCACGTCCTGCAGGCCGATGTCGATCTGGAACGGGTAGGTGTGCCGGATCCCGGTGCCGATGCCGACCACCGCGAGGCCGGCGCGCTCGGCCGGGGCCTTCGGGTCGAGGTCCCTGGCCGCCACGGTCGGGACGGTGACGTCGGTGCGGGCCGCCGGGTCCGCGGCGCCGTTGCCCGAGGTGTCCTTGAGCCGCGGGACGACGGTGAAGACCACCGACTCGCCCGGCTTGTGCTTGGTGACGCCCGCGGCCACCTGGTCCGTCGTCGTCACCGCGGTGCCGTCGACGGCGACGATCTGGTCGCCCGCGTGCAGCCGGCCCTCGGCGGGCGCGCCCGCGGTGACCGTCTTGACGATCAGGTCGTTGCCGACCGGGATGCCCAGTTGCTTGAGCGCCGCGGTGCGGGCGCTGTCCTCGGAGGAGGCGAACTCCTCGGCGTTCTGCTTCTTCGCGTCCGCGTCCGACTGCCCCTTGGGGTAGACGTTGTCGTGCGGCACCACCATCACGTCGTCGCGCAGCCACCCGATCACCGCGTTCACCAGGCTGGGCTCGTACTTGGCCCCGGTGACCTGCACGGTCGTCATGTTCAGGTGCCCGGTCGTCGGGTACGAGTCGCGCCCGGTGATGGTGATCACCGGCTTGCCCCCCTGCTGGCCGAGCGTGTTGTACGTCGGGCCCGGGCTCATCTCCGTGTACGGCACCTTCATCAGCACCGAGACGCAGAGCAGCGCTATGAGCAGCAGGGTGGCGGCGAGCATCGTCGCGGAGCGGCGTGGCATGGCACGACAGTACGGGACGCGGGTGAACCGGCGCCCCCCGGGCTACCGGCCGGAGGTCTCCCCCGAACCGGCGCTGCCGGCGGTCGTGCGTTCCATCGCGGCCATGAACCGCCGGTGTTCGGCGAGTGAGGCCGGGTCCCCCGTGGCCCTCGGCGCCCGCTGGGCCCAGCCCGCCCACACGGCGGCGAGCAGGACGGCGGCAACCGGAATGATCAACCAGGCGAGCGCACCCATGTCAGTACTCCCAGCTCGTCGTGTCTATGAGCAGATTAACCACTCCGGCGGACAACGCGATCACCGCCGTCCGGGTTACGGGAGCGCCGATCGGCTCACTGCCGGGGAGTATCCGGCGCGGGCGGCCGGACCCGTTCGGGTGAGGCCGCGGCGCGCCTGACGCTCCGCGTGCTGGGAACGTGCGGGTTCAGCAGCTGCCGGCGCCGACCCACTCCTCCTCGCCGTCGGCGAAGACCTGGTGCTTCCAGATCGGCACCTCGTGCTTGAGGTCGTCGATGAGCCGGCGCGCGGCGGCGAAGGCCTCGCCCCGGTGGGCGCAGGAGACCGCGACGATCACGGCCTTGTCGGTGATCTCCAGCCGGCCGATCCGGTGCACCGCGGCGAGCGCGCGGACCGGGAAGTCCGCGACGATCTTCTCGGCGATGCGGCGCATCTCCTGCTCGGCCGTGGGGTGGCAGCTGTACTCCAGCGCGGCCACCGACTTGCCGCCGTCGTGGTCACGGACCGTCCCGACGAAGACGGTCGTGCCGCCGGCCGCGTCGTCGCCCACCGCCTCGTACACCTCGTCCAGGGAGAGCGGGGTGTCGCGGACGGCGAGCAGGCGGATGGGGTCGTGGTTCTCGGACATGACCCCATGATTGCCCATCCGGGGTGGTCCCGGGCAAGGGGCTTCCGCATCACGATCCGGGAATTTCGCATCGTGAGAAGTCGGGGTGACGGCCGACCCCGCGCTCCGGGCCCGGCTCCCTCTCGGGCCGCCCTGCCGGACGTCCCCACGCCGGACGTCCCCACGCCGGACGTCCCCACGCGGGACGCCCCCTCGGTGGGCGCCCCCTCGGACTCCTCAGAAGCGGCGCCGCTTGCGCGCCCGCCGCACCAGCGCCGCCGTGCCCACCAGCGCCACCGTCGCCCCGGCCGCGCCCAGGCTGGTCGCCGCCTCCTTGCCGCCCAGCCGCCGCCCGGCCACCGCGTGCTTGCCCGCCACCTGCGCCAGCAGCTCCGCCAGCACCTGCTCGTTCGTCCAGGCCGGACGCCAGCCCGCCTCGTGCAGCCGGCTGCCGGACACCACCCACGGGTACATCGTGTAGGCCAGGTCCCCGGCCGGCGCCGGGGTCAGGCCCAGACGGTGCAGCCGGGCCGCGGTGCCGAGCGCCAGGGAGGCCGGCAGCTCCATCCGGCGGATGCCGGACAGCCGCTCCACGTCCTCCTGCTCCAGCCAGCCGTCGCAGCCGACCGTCACCTCGCCCTCGACCAGGCCGAGCGCCGCGTACTCCAGCGCCATCGCCAGGTCGTCCACGTGGCAGAACTGCCAGCACGGCCGCGAACCGGCCACCACCAGCAGCCGGGGCGCCTCGAAGTGCCGGGTCAGCACCGTGTCCACGCCCGGACCCACCACGACCGCCGGGCGCAGCACCGTCACCTGCAGCCCCGGGTGGGCGCGCGGCGCCCGCCGGGCCAGGCGCTCGATCTCCAGGAGGTCCCCGACCAGCGAGGCCTCCTCCGTCGCCCGCAGCTCGGAGTCCTCGGCCAGCGGCACCTCGTTGTCGGCCAGCGCGCCGTAGACCATCGCCGACGTGCACAGCACCACCCGGTGCACCCCGGCCGCCGCGGCGGCGGTCAGCACGGTCTGCGCGCCGCGGACGTTGTAGGCGCTGCGGGCCCGCGGATCGGACTCCATGCCGAAGTCCATCGCCAGGTGCACCACGACGTCGACCCCGGCCAGCCGCTCGGCGACCGCCGGATCCCGCACGTCCAGCACCCGCCACTGCACGCCCGGCACGTCACCGCGTCGGTCGTCCACCGCGAGGACCTTCTTCACGTGCGGGGAGGCCACCAGGCGGGCCGCGACCCGCTCGCCGAGCACCCCCGCGGCCCCCGTGACGGCCACGACGACCGGCCGTCCGCCGTAGGCTGGAGGCGGCGACGCCGTGGTGTCCGGGGCGTCCTCGCCTCCGGTCAGCCCAGAGCGAACGTCCGAGGGCGGGGAACTCACCGGCCATCCTCCACGGTTAGCTTATGTGCGTACGTACGTGTGTCACGTACGTCCATCCTGCCCGAGGCGAAGGCCCCGCGGTGCACCCGGCGCGGGCCCGCCGCGCGGGAGCCGCTCGCGAGTCCCCACTCCGCCGCCGCCCCGGGCCCGCAGGATTTCCCGCCACACCCGTATGACGGCCGACCGGATCGAGGACCCCGTGAGCGACCTTCCCTTCGGATTCGGCGTTCCGCCCGAGGAGCCCGAGGACGGCAAGGCCAAGCCCGACGACGAGCAGAAGAAGAAGGACCAGGGCTCGCAGGGCGCCGACCAGAGCGGCCCCCAGCCCTTCGGCTTCGGCGCCGGCAACCCCTTCGGCGCGCTGTTCGGGATGCCCGGCGCCCCCGGCACCCCGGGCGCCCCCGGCGCGGGCGACAACCCGTTCGCCGCGATGTTCGGCGGCCTCAACCCGGGCGACCTCGGCGCCGCGTTCCAGCAGCTCGGACAGATGCTCTCCTTCGAGGGCGGCCCGGTGAACTGGGACCTCGCCACGAACATCGCCCGCCAGACCGTCGTCGCCGAACCCGCCGAGGGCAAGAGCAAGGACCGCTCGGTCAGCGCCGCCGAGCGCTCCGCCGTCGCCGAGGCCGTCCGGCTCGCCGACCTCTGGCTCGACGGCGCCACCGAGTTCCCCTCCGGCGCCGGCACCGCCGTCGCCTGGAGCCGCGCCGAGTGGATCGAGGCCACCCTCCCGGTCTGGAAGGACCTCGTCGACCCCGTCGCCGAACGCGTCGGCACCGCCATGGGCGGCGTCCTGCCCGAGGAGATGCAGGCCATGGCCGGCCCCCTCATGGGCATGATGCGCTCCATGGGCGGCGCCATGTTCGGCACCCAGATCGGCCAGGCCCTCGGCGCCCTCGCCGCCGAGGTCGTCGGCTCCACCGACATCGGCCTGCCCCTCGCCCCGGCCGGCAAGGCCGCGCTGCTGCCCCAGAACGTCGCCGAGTTCGGCGAGGGCCTCAGCGTGCCCGCCGAGGAGGTCCGCCTCTACCTCGCCCTGCGCGAGGCCGCCCACCAGCGCCTCTTCGCCCACGTGCCGTGGCTGCGCGCCCACCTGCTGGGCGCCGTCGAGGCCTACGCCCGCGGCATCAAGGTCGACACCTCCCGCATGGAGGAACTCGTCGGCCAGCTCGACCCCACCAACCCCGAGGCGCTCCAGGAAGCGCTCGCCGGCGGCCTCCTCCAGCCCGAGGACACCCCCGAGCAGAAGGCCGCCCTCGCCCGCCTGGAGACCGCGCTCGCCCTCGTCGAGGGCTGGGTCGACGCCGTCGTCCACACCGCCGCCGAGCCCCACCTGCCCCAGGCCGGAGCCCTGCGCGAGACCGTCCGCCGCCGCCGCGCCGCCGGCGGCCCCGCCGAGCAGACCTTCGCCACCCTCGTCGGCCTGGAGCTGCGCCCGCGCCGCCTGCGCGACGCCGCCCGGCTCTGGGCGCTGCTCGCCGACGCGCGCGGCGTCGAGGGCCGCGACGCCCTCTGGCAGCACCCCGACATGCTGCCCACCGCCGCCGACCTCGACGACCCGGACGCCTTCGTGCACCGCGGCGCGTCCGGCGACCTGGAGGGCGGCATCGACTTCGACGCGCTCGACAAGCTGCTCGGCGAGGCCGCGGCCGGCGGCACCACGAACCTGACCAAGGGCGACACCCCCGAGAACGACGGGCCCGAGCAGGACGGGCCCAAGCAGAACGGGCCCAAGCAGAACGGGCCCGAGCAGGACGGCACCGACGGAAAGGGCGAGCCCACCGCATGACCGCCACCGACCCGGGGGCGTCCGCCCTGCACGCGGACGCCGTCGGCACCCTGACCCGGTGGCGGCCCGCCGACCAGGACCAGGAACAGCTGCGGCTGGACTACCTGGAACACCTGCACGCGCAGCCCGAGGGCCTGTACCGCTCCTGCCTGCCCGCCCACATCACCGCGAGCGCCGCGGTCGTCGACCCGGCGGCCGGGCGGGTGCTGCTCACCCTGCACCCCAAGGTCGGCCTGTGGCTGCAGATGGGCGGGCACTGCGAGCCGGGCGACGCCGACCTCGCGTCGGCCGCGCTGCGCGAGGCCGTCGAGGAGTCCGGCATCCCGGACCTCACCCTGCTCGCCGTCGACGGCCGGCCCGCCCCGGCCAAGCTCGACCGGCACCAGGTCCGCTGCACCGGCAAGGACCGGCCGGAGAACACCCACCTGGACGTCCAGTACATCGCGCTGGCCCCGGCCGGCGCGCAGGCACTGATCAGCGAGGAGTCGCTCGACCTGCGCTGGTTCGACTACGACGGCCTGCCCGAGCTGACCGACCACTCGGTGCGCGACCTCGTCGCGCGGGCGAGGCGGCTCACGAGCTGAGGTGCGACAACCGGAAGGGGGCGCGGGCCGCATAGGCCCACGCCCCCTTCCGTCGCTCCCACGTTCGATCCCGCGGCCCCGCCGCGCTTCCCCCCGCCTTCCCGCTCCCCACCTTCCCCCGTTTCCCTGCCTCCCCGTTTCCCTGCCTCCCCCGCCGGGCTCCTCAGCCGCAGGAACGCGCCGGGTCGGACTCCGGGTCCGCGCTCCGGGCCCCCGGGATGTGCGGCAGCCGCGCCGCCGACACCACGCCCTCCAGGTACCCGCGCGCCCGCTCCGTCCGGGGATAGGCCTCCAGCAGCGCCCAGAACCCCGGACCGTGATCCGGCACCAGCAGGTGCGCCAGCTCGTGCAGCAGCACGTAGTCGAGCACGTACTCCGGCATCCCCTGGAGACGGTGCGAGAGCCGGATCGTCCCCTCGCTCGGCGTGCACGAGCCCCAGCGCGAATTCTGGTTCGTGACCCAGCGGACCTGGGCCGGCTTCGCCCGGCCGTCCAGGTACGCGGCCGACAGCTCGCGGGCCCGCGCCTCCAACGCATCGTCCCCCGGGATCCGGCGGCTCTCCTGCGCGGCCAGCTTCTCCAGCATCTGCGCGACCCACCGCTGCTCCTCGGCGTGCGACATCCGCGCCGGGATCAGGACGACGGTGCGGTCGCCCTCGCGGTAGGCCGAGACGGTGCGGCTGCGGCGGGCACTGCGGCGCACCTCGACCCGCGTGCGGTCGTGCGGCTCCCCCGGCTTGGGCGGGGACGCCTGGTGCTGTGCCTGGTGCTGCGACTGATGCTGCGTCTGGTGCTGGGGCTGCGCGGATTTCGGCTGCTGATCCGAGCGCCCGCGCGTGCTCGGCGCCGCCACTTGCGACCCGGACGCTGCACGGGCACGCCGACGCGACGCCGATGGATGGGAGTCCCGCTCGGCTGCCATGGCACACGACGTTACCCGCTACCACTGACAGAAGTCCGCTGCCATGGCCGAAATCTTTCGTGGAGTGATCGGTAACGAAAGGCCGACAAGGGGTGTCCGGAAACCGACGCCGGAGCGGATACCCAGTTATCCACAGGACCTGCGAACCGATGATGTGATCATGGGCCAGCGCCTGTGGATAACCCGGCGCACGATGTCGCCCCGATCGGGCAAGCTGCCGTCAGCCGTCCGAAAACGATCGGAAAGGACACCGCCGTGCGCCTCGCCCTCAAGCCCGCCCTGTCCCGCAGCTGGCGCGACACCGAGACCCTGCAGTTCGGGACCATCAGCCGCTACGCGGGAGTGGTCGAGCACGCCGACAAGACCCTGTGCGACTTCCTGGGCCTGCTCGACGGCACCCGGGACCGTCCCGCGCTGCTGGCGGCCGGCGAGAAGGCCGGGCTCGGCCGCGACCCGGCCGAGGCGCTGCTCGCCGAGCTGGAGGAGGCCGGGCTCCTCGACGACGCGGAGGCGGCCGAGGCCGCGCTCGCCCGCTTCCCGCAGCCGCACCGGGAGCTGCTGGGGCCGGACCTCGCCTCGCTCTCGCTGGTCCACTCCGGCCCGGGTGCCGCACCGGCGGTGCTCGCCCGGCGGGCGGACACCAGGATCGAGGTCCGCGGCGCGGGGCGGGTCGGGGCCGCCGTGGCGGCGGTGCTCGCGGCGGGCGGGGCGGGGGCCGTCACGGTGAAGGACGGCGGCCGCGTCCGGCCCGGCGACTGCTCCCCCGCGGGCGTACCGCCGTCCGACGTCGGGCGGCTGCGGATGACGGCGGCCAAGGAGGCGGTCCAGCGGGCCTCGGCCCGTCGCCCGGCACCCGCGCCGCGGCGGGCCGCGGACGCGCCGCCCGATCTCGTGGTGCTCGCGCCGCGGGACGGCAGCGGGGCGTTCGCGGGCGGGGCGTACGAGGCGCGGCAGCTGCTGCGGGCCGGGGTGCCGCATCTCTACGTGGGCGTGGTGGAGGAGTTCGGGGTGGTCGGGCCCCTGGTGGTGCCGGGGGTGTCGGCCTGCGGGCACTGCCTGGTGCTGCGGAGGGAGGACGAGGACGCAGCGTGGCCACGGGTGCTGGCCCAGCTCGCGGACGGAGGACCGGGGCGTGCGCGCACCCCGGCCTGCGACACCGCGATGGCCACCGCCGTGGCGGGCCTGGCGGCACTCCACGTCCAGGTGCTGCTCGACGGCGGCCGGCCGCCGAGCGTGAACGGGTGGTGCGAGTTCTCGGCCACCGACGGCATGCCGCGCCGGATGCGCCTGAGGGGCCACCCGGACTGCGGCTGCCTGTGGCAGCCGCTGCCACCGAGGTAGGACGCCGGGAGGCGGGTGGGTGGGTGC